>NZ_GL882712.1:0-13217 GCF_000195655.1 Klebsiella sp. MS 92-3 | reverse complement strand
ACGGCCCGGACTGTGGGAAACAGGTCAACTACGCAGACAGCCGCGATTGCGGGAAACAGGTCAAGTTAGGCAAGCACTATGGGAAATACAGCAAGTTTAGTATCCCCCCATATGTCAGCAACAAACTAAGGGGGGAGGAAATAAAAATTACAGGCTATTGTTTTTTATCAAGAAAATTAAACAGCAAGCGACCATCTTCTTCAGTGGTATATGTTACCTTTAATGGCGTCTTCTCATTAATTTTCTTCAGAGCAGGTTCCAGGAAGGTACGCTTCATTTCAGCAATATTGTTTTTCTGCGAAGCAGGGAGCATAAACCTTTCACATAACCAGTCATGTGTGGTGATCCAGACACCAGTGCTCCGGAACTGACACAGGCTTTCATAAAGCCGGATGACACGAACACTATTAAGCTGGCCACAGTCATAGAGAGAATAGGTAGTGAACTGGGAGGTTAAGCCTACCAGGAATGGCATGACCTTGTAGTTAAATTCAATCTGCCAGGAACCCCGGCCTCGCTTCATTCCTGCTTCAGCCAGCCACGGACGTTTAACTTCTTCAAACTCACCTTCTTTTGGATAAAAGGTAACCGTTGATTCGCCCAGAGCATTTACCCCAGCCTTCACATCACGACTGGCGACAGACGTAGCGACATTGAAGTATTTGACGTAATCGGAAACGCTGATTTTGAAGAGCGGCAATACGTCAGAGTCATCTTCCTGGCTGTCATTAAAATAGGCCTGCATGAGGCATAACCACAGCACACGTTTTGCCTGAAGAGGCAGGTAATATGCAGCTTCGGTCAATTCGTTAGATTGCTTTATACTGGCGCGTTTTTTAAACGTTTTAGTAGCTGGCAAGAGTGCTTGAGTATCCATTTCAATGCCTATGGGTAAATTTTTACCCACCCATAATGACAGTGAAAACAGAAATTGCAAGCTATCGCGATACTTATCCACCGGAAAAATCTGCACTTTATCCACAAGTGGATAATTGAGAACTGAACTTGACCTCTTTCCCATAGCTTGTTGATGCGTATCCCATAGCTTGTTGACACAAAACCCACTGATACGTGATTAATTTCCCATATTATGTTTACCAGTTGCCCATACAGGCCCCCTCTCAGGCCGCACTGTACGCGGCTTTCAGGCTCCCTAAAAGATGTAAAATAAAGAAAAAGAATAAAAAAGTACTTTATAAAAATATGCGCGTGGATAAGTGGATAACCCCGAGGGGGAGGTGATTTTTCAGGCATTGAGCGTAAGCAGAATTTATAAGTTTTGTTCCCTGGTGCTTCCTCGCTCACTCGGGGCTTCGCCCTGTCGCTCGACTGCGGCGAGCACTGCTGGCTCGATCATATCCGTGGCCGGAAGATACTCCTCCTCCCCCGAGTCGCTCTCCAGAGCCCGCTACAGCGAGACAACCCGCACGAAGATTTCTATCGTCCCTGCAGACATATTCGAATCGTTTTTATTAACCCTGGCTCCCGTCGTGACAGAACACTACGTCCTGTAAAAGGGGGACTAAGGCCCCTGAATCACACACCTGAAATTAATAATGCGGAGTTTTACGATAATGTCATTGCTGGAAACTTTCCTGACCGCTTCTCCCGCTTCTCAGGGGGCAACAATCCTGTTCCTTGCCATGCTGATCTACTGGCAAAAGCGATAAATCCATGCGGGCTGGCCTTTGGCCAGCTTCGCTGTATAAGGGGAAAAATGCGGCATATCCAGGCATTTCACTAGGCAATTTGAATTCAGATATCTATGCTTGGGATCCGGACAACAGGAGGTAACAAGATGAAACTTCAAGATATACAGATAGATAATACCGTAAGGAGTTGCCTTAATTCTTTCACTGGTGGGGTGATTATTCGTGATACAAAGGTATTGATCACGCTCAATCTCCCGGATGGACAGAAAACCACTATTGAGGGGGAATGGCGGCATATGTCAGACGCCAACAGATTGTCAGAACGTATTACGATGCTTCAGCATGCGATCTATGAGCAGTATGAGGAATACAGAGCAGATATTCCCGTCAGCTGGTCCAGATAACGTCTGACAGACCTCACCGGCGAGCAGGACGTTCGCCAGCATCATTCTCCTAAGCACTTAAATATTCCCTTTCAGCATGGCTACCGCATCCGCTTCGGGCATCTGAAACTGCACCCGGTGCCGTGCCGCGACATCGAGCGCAAACACCTTCGTATAGACCTCCGTGGAACTGATCGATTTGTGGCCCATCAGGCTCTGCAAAACCTTCAGTGGTATGCCGGCGTACAGCATATGCATCGCGTAGGAGTGACGGAACGTATGGGGGGTAACCGGTACTGAGAACGTCACCCCGTCGGCCGCTGCGGCCTCCACCGCTTCGCTAAGCCAGGTGCGCACGGTACGGTCTGTGATCTCCCAGATACGTGCCTTCTCCATTCTGCCGGTGCGCTTGTTTCGTCTTTCCAGCGGAATTTTCAGGGTGGCCACCATCATCTGCAGCTGGCTGACATAGTGGTGATCGGAAAGGGGAACCAGACGATGGATCTGACTGCCTGCGGGGGCACGACCTGCCGTCCTGGTCGCTTTCTCGGTACGCTGCTTGAGCGTGGCCAGCTGCACGAACGGATACGGCGGCGCCAGCGAAAAATCCCCCCGGGTCAGCGCGAGCGCTTCATTAATGCGCGCGCCGGTGTTCCACAGCGTCGCCAGCAGCATCTTGCGGTGAAGATCCGGCACGTAATGGAGCAGGGCGCTGACTTCCGGCGCCAGCAGGTATTTCGGCAGTTCATCCTGCACGAGCGCCATCTGGCGCAGGGCGAGGGCGGCAGGGTAATCGATGGCCACCGGGAGCAATGTTCCGGGAGATGCCGGAGATCCAACTGGAACCAGGTTATTCATAATTTCTTTTAACTTTTTTCTTTGCCGAGAATTTTCTTCGTAATATTACCGGAGTCAGGATGACTAACCAGCCAGCGACGGCCAGCCAGAAAACAGACGAAGTCGCAAACAAAACTACCCCGTCAATGACGGTAGACACGATATTTTCGGGCACAGGTTTCACTCCTCTTCAGTGGGTGGCTATAGAACGGGAACATTCATGACACCAACATCCAGTAGATAAAGCACAGAAAACCCATCCCCCATCCCCAGAACAGGATCTGGCCGCGGTATTTATCCCGCAGGTTAAAAAAGGGATGTGCCTGCAGGTCAACGAGCTCCTCACTTTGCGAGGCAAGCTCCCTTTCCAGCTCCAGGATTCTTTTCTGCGACTGAGCACACAGGGTAGCCAGCCGGATGACCCCGGTTGCCCGTTGCGCCACCTCCAGGTCTGAATCCCCGCTCTGCGGCAGAGACAGTTTTTCTACCCGCAGTGGCAGGGCGTCACATTTCTCGTCCGGGAGCTGGCCCCCTTTCCTGTGCAACAGATGATAAAATGGACGATTCTTAAGTGAAGTAATTAACTGTTTTTGCGACCGTTTTTTGCCTTCGAGCTGCACGATTTTTTCCTGCAGCCCGCGATAACAGTCTTCCAGCCGGCGTACCGCGGATACCAGGGGCTCCACCCGGAGCGTTGAATACCTGCCCCGCGGCAACTGTAGTTCGTCTGCCCGCAGCGGCATTGAGCTGGTTTCCCCGGCCGGGAACCGGAAACCCATTGCGTGCCACAGTCTGTCCCTCCGGATCTTGTTTTCTTCGTTTTTTTCATCAACCTGGGAAATTTCAATCGGCAAAACCCTGGTTTCTGGCGGAAGGCCTCTGGCCCAGAGCACAAACTGCTGCGTGATCCAGCTACCCAGGCCGTGTCCCTGCAGGCGGCGTTCCAGTCTGAACTCATCTGTAAACAGATGCAGGGCCTTCTGTTGAGGCCAGTAGATTGCAGTGAAAGTCTGAGTCTTCGTCTGTTCGGTATCGGCCAGGTACAGTGTCATTATGCAGGAGACCCGGTACAATCCGTCGGGAAAATGGTCAGAAGTTGCCCCCCACGATTGCTCCCTGCTCAGAATGACGACCAGATTTTCCTCCTGGCGGGTACTGTTATTTGTAATGATCTTCGGCAATGTCACGAGCCACATTGTTTTGTCCATAACAGTCCGGGTCACGAAGTCGGTCATGTTTTTTCCCTGGAGGGTTATACCCCGGTGCTGTCAGCAGTTATCGGATAGGGGAGTGTCCCCTGACCCCACGAAAGCCTGCAGGGCATCCGCTCTGGAGGGCAGTTCAATACAGTCCCCGTGCAGTGGGTTAATTTCTTCGTCAATGGCTTCGTTGTAAAGCATGCGAAGCCGCCACCCCTTCATCGGGAGAGAGTTCTGTATGGCCAGCACCATCCCTTCCGGCGACAGCAGTTCACGAAGGGTGTAGCAGGCCCCGATCCGGGTCGAGTCCCGCAGCCACATCACGGGGTATTCACTGACCAGCTGGTCATACACGCATTCTGCCGTATGGAAGTAATTCTCATCCGCCCTGCATAAATCACACATAATCCTTCCTTAACTGAAAATTCCGCCTGTAAGCCTTGTGAAGCCATCATCAGAACAGTGAACAATACAGTTTAAAGACCTTATCGATGAGGCAGGCTTTCCACGGCGGACCGCTGTGTTCAGACTGCGACAGATGGTAGTCTCCGGTGAGCACCCAGAAATCAGGCTGGCCTGATTGTTCTGCCACCATTCTGCCGTTTCGTTTGAGAATTTTGGGAGATCGCCATTCCTGACGCCGCCGGGCTGTCTCGACGGGGCAGTCCTCATTAAGGCCAGAGTAAAGCCACAGCTCCTGGTGGCCATATACATCCTCAAGCTCCCGGACCACATCGTTAAATGATCTAAATGTTGGTTTACCCATACCTCGCCTAAAAGCTTCGTTTTGACATCCTCCCTGTCTTTCAGGGCGGGGAGGCTGTCAAATTCCCCAGAACATCAGGTTTATCGCATTTTTGATGTCATTTTCCCGGTGGCTGAGATCGGCCACTTCCTCCCCGGTGACGGAGGCCGTGACGCTGGCCATGTCCGTGGTCATCAGGCGGTAGCTGTCGTCCCCGATGTGCACCACCGGATAGAGTTCACGGGAGACCTTATCCGACAGCAGCCGGGCGCTGGCCAGCGGGATCACCATCCGTCGCCCGGGGGTATCGATGATGTCACTCTGCACATCCACGAACAGACGATAGCGGCTCTCTCTTTTATAGGCATAAACCTTAAACTGCATCTCACCAGTCCCTGTTTTCGTCGGCGAATGAACCGTTCATCTCAATAAAGCGGGCAACCTCGGCCATCCCTTCCTGATTTTCGGCCTGCCAGCGTTCGGCACGCAGACGACGGGCCTCATTCTGCATGGCCCTGTTCACCAGGCCGGAGATATTGACGTCCGCGGATTTCAGTAACTGATAACTGTCGCTGTCTATGGTGACGGTGATGCGCTGCTTCATGATGCACTCCGGAATACATACTAATGATATGTATAACAGTATAGCTTAATGATGCAGCTGACACACGCCAGACAGAAACATACTGTTATGTCGCCATTCATTTCACACCGTGAAATTCACATACACAATAATCACCAGAGAGATAACAAGCAGCCATACAGCCACGCCGTTAAATTACCGGACGGCCGTTCCGGTTGGATCCGACTTTTCGCACTTTATGAAGTTTCCGGAAGTGTACCACGGTCAGGGAATAAGCAAAGCGGCGTTTTCCGGTGGTGAGCAGGCGGTCGCGGGGCAGGGGAGGGACACAACATATAGCGTTACAACCAGCTGAGAACACCGCTAGATATTGTGTTTCCGGGCCGCTGCGCCCCGGCGGGGCTGAAGCAGATCCGGAACCGGAAGAAATCGGATCTGACAAACAAGGGTTGAATAAAAAACAACCAATCAGATGCGATTTTTTAAAAAGTATACTTTGCAGTATTTTGATAACTTTTACTTTGAAGTATCCTTTTTCCATAAACTGATACGGAATAGAAAAAGGTGAATGATATGATTATTGACAACAGGCAGGACAGTGAAGCCGATGATGGTACGGTTTCGTATACCATCAGAAATATTTCAGCTTCGCTGGATGCGAATATTACCAGTCAGGCGGCCAGCGCCGGTAAGCCCAAGGCAACCTGGCTGCGCGAAATGTTGGCAGATATTTTCAGCGATCACATTCAGAATTTTGTCCGTAAAAACGGTCTGGTGGCTTCCCTGGATGCAGAGCTTTTGGAGTACCTGCGAGCCAGTGCAGACCCTAACGGGTACTCAGGACTGCTGCCTGGCATCAACGAGGGTTACATCAGTTTTCTGAACCTGAAGAACGATGATGATCTCAAGCGCATCCTTTTTAATAATGCGCCTTATCTGCGGGATATGGCAAGAGTAGGAATGGCCGGGGTCGGTTACTTCAGGCGTGGGTTGTCGCTTGAACTGGCTCTGTTTGCAGAGCTGGCCGCTCAGGATGAGGCGGTTATCAGGATGGCCTGGGAAAAGGCTTTTTACTCACCTCAGCCTGATGCTGAAAATCAGTTCTATAAACACATCGACTCCGTCAGATTGCTCAAAAAACTGCCTCCACTCGTACCCGGTTTTGTGACTGAAGGTTCGTTCGTGACTTTATACAGTTACCGTCCGGTGAGTTACGGCGAATCAGGATGGCGGGTGCAGGCCATGCTGAAAGACGGCCATAACGGGAAACAGCCCGTTCCGGTCCCCAGGTTTCCCGGATGGGTCATCGTTGCAGATCCGGGGTACACCACGTCGCTCAGTTCGCCAGACGGTACTGGCCCGGCCTATTTCTTCCGCAATAACCGGTGTGAATTTCATGTCTATGCCTGGCATGCAGGGGAGTTTGTCACAGACGGAGCTGTTGAGAACAACCTGACACAACAGCTGCTGGCCTGCATTGAAAATCAGATGGTGTGATCTAGCCACTAGAGGCCGGCACCATAATCAGAGGAGCTGTAATATGAGTAACAGCAGAAACAGTCGATATGTCTGTGGCAACGTTTCCTTTTCCGCGATTGCAAAGATGGCTCACGGGCAGGTCGTCTGCCTGGCGCTGAACCCGGATGAAAACGATGCCCGGAGTGAAGTATCAAAATCCCTGAAAGCTGCCTTTTCCAGAGCCGGGCGCAGATGCCGCCTGACGTCGGGAACCGCAGCGGGAGAATTTACCCGTCGCCGGGCTGGAACGGCCACACACCTCTATGTCAGAGTTTACGAGACAGCACCGGCGGGGCAGGGGGCAAATAACTGAAAAACGCATTAGCTCAACACCCCCCGCTGCTGAGATACTAGAGTCTCAGGAATGATTGAGGAGAAAAGCACTTTTTGCTAAATTCAGCGAGTTGCAACAGTGGTATTATTGGATAATTGGAGAGATGTTATCGAAATTCATTGACAAATGGATCGATATCCTGATACTATAACATCAGGTAACCAGCCCTTCCTGTTATCCCAATCCCCTGAAACTTATTGCATCCACCCGTCAGGCCGCTGTGGCGTCCTGTCTCGGTTTCATGCTGTTTTTTTTCAGTGGTTCAGGCGGCAGATCTAACGACAGCATCAGTATGGAGGTCACGAATGAATACATCGTAGCAGGACAGGTAACATCACATTCTGTGCGGTATCGACGGCGTTCACATCATGTGAGGCGCGGGGTGCCTTTTGACAAAAAATGAGGTTCACAACATGAAGAACACTAATACATCTGTGTTATCAACAACTTGCCTTTGGAGGCTTAATGAAAAATACGTCCGACATCGTGGGAACATCCGTATTCCCGTTCCAGACTGAAATCGCTTTTATTATCGCGATTTTCACCACTACTCAACGCCTGGTCGTCAGTGCCAGGGACCACATCAGCCAGAAGCAATACTGGAGCGCCTGTCTCTGCGTCCTGCTTCTTGTGGCTTACGTGGGGCTTACGGCCGGAGTGGTGTGGGCTGTAATGCCCTGGCTTAAGACTTTTTTTCTGGTGAAACTTGCCATTTCACCATTCTGGGTCATGCCGTTAAGGGGTTTGCTACTCTGGGGTATCGGTAAGATGGTTGGGGCCATCTGCCGAAAGTTTACTCTAAGCAAGTAAGATCCCGAAAGCTACACGAACAGAGGATGAATGTCAACAGATATTCATCCTCATCTTCCGGCGGTGGTCACAGTGGCCACTGCCGCTTTCACGTGGGGGTTTCTCGGCAACACTCATCTGTGCCGTGATGGTCAGCCGGGTCTGCCACCGGCATTTCCCGACACAGCGCAGGTCGGAATTTGCCCTAAAACATAAACCTCGGGCCTGTCCGGTAACGGTCATCATCTGCCAGCATTCTCTCAACCAGAGAAAAATCGTTTTCACCACAGAACACATACTGTTCCGCATACTCCACCTGCAGTGCGTTGTAATGCGTCACATGATCCGCAGTAAGCGGCATGAGATGATAGTCCGTAAACCTGCTGAGATGTCTGAGCATTTCAAACGGGCGCATGTGACGCGGGATCAGGTGTGGCGCTCTGGCAAGGAGATGATGAAGATCCTGCTTATCACGAATCTTCTGTTCACGGATGGAAGGGCAATACATGGCCAGCATCAGCGTCGATGACAGGGGAAGGTAGATTTGTATTCCGAGCACGGCCAGACCAATATTGCCGTACGGACCGAAGTCGTTGCGGTTCTCCAGTACCACCGGATTGTCTGACACGTAGAAGGGATGTTCTGGCTTTGTTTCCAGCAGGTACCAGTCCTTATTCAGCAGGTGATCAATATGTGATATCTGCTGGACAAGCTGCCGAAGAAAAACATCTCTGTTATCTCCCCCGGGCGATAACCCCAGGGTTTCTCCTGCCTGCTCCTCAGTCGCGCCCATTGCCGCCATCTTACTAAAGAGCACTGAAATCATGCCTGAAATACGCTCCAGCTCACCGAAGGTTCGTGCACGCTGCACGGCAACAAACACGGCTAGCTTGTAGCGATCGTCTGCAGTTAGCTGGCGAATGTCCTTATGCCTCAGAAGGTCGGCAATGACCGGCGCTGCTTCATGTTCGTAAATTCCCAGCAGCGGCTCAAGACTGAGCCGCTGAGGGTGATCATCGAGATTGTAGAACGTATTCCGGACGGTGGCGTCATCCGGCGTGGTGGCATAAGCGCGCCCGGCGGCCTTATCAAAGGCGTATAAACGTAGGCGCTTACCCTTTCCCGGCGTACTGAAGTGCTTCAGTAAAAAACGAGGAACCGTATGCTGCCTGACCACGTCTGTCTGCAGATTTATTGGCTCGGCCATAACATTATCTCCCTGAAAAGCAACGCTGCCGCATCTGTATTGACGGCATGGGCCACTGGTTTGCAGTTAATCATTTGAAAAAAAGAACTGACCGATAATACCTGTGTTTCATGCCCTGTCTGTACCTATGAAATTTAAAATTCCGATTAATGGAGTTTTCGGATCTGCAGTGGAGAGAACGAGGATTATTGCCGGAAAGTCACAAAAAGCGGAACATTGTTGCGGTGAATAGATTATTGCCTGAGGGGCAAAATTCAAAACAGAGTTAGCCTGAAATGGCAAAAATTAGCGAAAGGAAATTTTTTTCAGTTATTTTTTCACTAACCGGCCTTAAAGGCCGCCCCGCGAACAGTAAATACCTGCACATCAACCAAGACATTAAGGAGAACATTATGTCTACATTTTTAGCTGCAGTATTTGCTGTAATCTTTACCCTAATCGGCATCGGCCACTTCATCTGGACAATCGTTGTGGCTTACCGTGATCTAACCTGGTTTTTGACCAATTTTGACGACCTTCCATATATCTGGAAGCGAAACGGGCGATACTATCGCTGTTTCATACTCCGTCGCATCTGGAAGCATATCTTCAGTCATTGATAACGTGATCGAACGGCATCCCCAGTCCGGCTAGCCAGCACAGACAGCACCAGGCGGTGTACACCATCCATGTCTGGCCGGATTTTCCACTTGCGGATGGTGCGTTCGTCCACATCCAGCCTGTGGGCCAGCTCGACGTCGGTCAGTGGAATCAGCCCCCGGACCACGGCGATGTCCCGGACCGAAGGCCTCTGCCAGCTCTCTGTGCTGGCCAGGGTGTACAGGTTAAACGCATTGGTTTTGACCAGCGAGTGGATCAGCGTCAGGTGTGCTTGATTGCTCATCGTGCCATACGCCTGTCAGGAGCCACTGAGGCCAGGAATTCGGTGCTGCAGGCGACGGGCTTCTTCCCGCTCCTTGTATTCGCGCCCTTTTTGCGTCATTTCTGCAGTGGGTTCAGGCAGTGTTTCAAAAAACTCCTTAAATCGTTTGGCGACAGACTGCAGGGAAACACTGTCAGTTCTGGCGGTATTGAGGTTGGTGTAGAGAAGGCGGGTAAGGGGTTTGGTCAGTTCCTTCTGTTCCAAGTAGCGTTTGAAGATCCAGAGATAAATATCGACCAGCTCCAGCCCTGCACTTTTCGTACCCGACTGGAAGACTAGCGGTTTTGCCGGCATGTTCTTCATGTCCATGACGGGTAAACCCGGGCCAAGTTCCCACGGCTGTTCGCGTATCTGGTAGTAAAACTCGTTCAGCTCCCGCTGAGTGGTATTGAACTGCGACTGCTGGTCAACAATGA
This sequence comes from Klebsiella sp. MS 92-3, assembly GCF_000195655.1. NCBI lineage: Bacteria > Pseudomonadati > Pseudomonadota > Gammaproteobacteria > Enterobacterales > Enterobacteriaceae > Klebsiella > Klebsiella sp. MS 92-3. The sequence continues at coordinate 2,632 of NZ_GL882712.1, read as the reverse complement.
TATTGGCTTTCCGGTTCGGTGCCCCCAGACGGGCGCAGATCCCGTGCAGAACGGATTGGAATCCGATCATGTTGGGCATGATCTGCAGCTTTTCCTTGTTGGTTTTGCAGTTGTACCCCAGCTCATCGAAGTTGACCATCGCCCAGGACAGGGCATCTGTAATGAGTTCAACTGAACGGGCATCGCTCAGAATGTGAACGCGCTGAAGCAGCTCACCACACACCTCATTGAATAAGCAGGAAGAACGTTCATCATGTGCCTCAAGACGGGCACGCCATGCCTTTTCAGCCAGCTCTTCATCAAAAAGAATGGCCAGATTCAGCAACAACGGATAGCGCAGCGGGGTCCAGTAGGCAGTCCAGGGCACAACCGGATTCAGTCCCTGGTCAAATACCTGATCGAAGAATGAAATAATGGCGTGATCCCGTTTAACCACCTGCCAGATATCAAACCGTATCCGGTGTTTCTTCTGCAGAACAAGCAGGGTATCGACCACATCATCAAGGCGGTACATGCCCAGTTCAGCGGCATGAAGACGTTGTACACCCAGTTTTTTTCGCAAACTGGCCAGTTCAGTTTCTGCAACCTTGTCTAGGTCATCGGGTGAAGACAGGACGCCATAAGAAAGTACTGGCTGGGTGCGGTCAAAAAGATTCGGACCGGTATGACCGGTTTCATCCACATAAAAGTGCATTCAGAGATCCTTTACCTGTCAGGGGGAAGGGAAACGGTATAACCCGGGCCAGATCACAGCCCCATTTTTTCACGTATTATATCTGCTAGGGCGGCAGAAACTCGATTTTAGCAATCGACGACCTGGACACCGATTTTCCTTTACAGTCGATGCCGATAGTTGCATGGCAGTCCGGCGGAAGCGCCCGGACTGACGTATATGCATATGCCAGGGCCGTTTCAATCGCTCCTTTTTCATAAGAGATATCCGCCTCGAACCAGATAATGCAGGGATGCAGCACCTTAAGATAATAGGCCGTAAGATCGTGACCATACTGCTTCAGGTAGGCGTTACAGACATCCTCTACCAACTCAGGCAAGTGGAGATAATCGTGTAGTCCGTTTTCTCGGGCATGAAAATGCAATTCCCGAACCAGATGGCCATAAGGCCCCCAGTGCATGCTGTCGCCGGTTCTGAGCTGAAACAGCGCATCCGGAACATCTCCCGTTTCAACCCACTGCCGCAGGCGTTTACGGACTAACTCATCCGGGGCCAGGTCTACCAGCATCTTTGCCGCAAGCGATTTCGAATGATTCAGCGCAAGTAACCCCCTCGGGAAAGTATTCCCGGCAAAAGTCCGGGTGCCATGAAACCAGAAAGCCCGGGAGAAGGGACCTGGTTCGCCCAGTTCCGCGCTGACATAATCTTTCAGATACTGATTTGCATCCACCATAATGCTTTGATCTGTTTCGTAGATATGCTCCAGATCGAGCGACAGAAGCACCTTTTTAAGCTTTTCAGGGGGACATCCAAACCCGGCAGACAGTGTATTCAACGCCTGAGAGCGTGAGGAGCAATCGAGGATTAACATTGTGCAAATCCCTTACAAATCCACTGAGTTAACAGCAGGGGCTCGACGGCGGGCCATATTCCCGAGCAGCTGCGCTGCGTAATATTTCAGAAAGGGTAAAAGTTCCGGGGCGCTGAAAGTGGCGTAGGCATTCTCATCCTCAGGATCATCCCTGAAAGCAATCAGATCGACAAGATGCTCGTCGCTGACTGATATAACTTGGACGCTGAAATGAGCCACAGAATTCCTCATTTTAAGGATAAGAGTACGCAGAGTCATTTCCGGTCCGGGCAGCTGTGACTCATGTAATCCCATTTCAGCTTTAAGTTGCAGCGTTAAACGGTCGGCAGGCAGGAAAGATAGCGCCCTCTCTTTCGGTAACACAATAAGACCCAGAAGGCAATTCAGGGTCAACGTGTAGTTGTACTGCTCCCTGAATGGCTTGCCCTGCACCTCAATCATTTCGTTATATTGATCGATAAGCGCCAGTGTTCGCTGAACAAAATCGGTCTCAAAATCTGAATAATTTCCCATCTAACCCTCCCGTTCCGGTTCGAGAATCCACTATACCATCCGGTTAGCATGACGGCTCAGGTACGACATTTCCGATTAAGCCAGAAATCGGATCTGCGCGGCGGGAACCCCGTAAGCGATATGATAATCAAACAAAGTGCATAAAATCATACTGAATGTGATATTTATTATTAATCATGAAATCATATCTGATATGATGTTTGACAATTTATTAAAAAATCATTTGAGATATGATTTTTTACTTAACCAGACATTATCAGACGGAGCGTGCAGGATGGATGAAGAAATGTTGTTTTCGCTCAGCTATGAGCAGATGACGCAGATGGCAGAAGAGGAAATAAAGCAATGCGATTTTCGCAGGGATGGCACCCATTATGTCTGGGAAGTGAACAAGGCTCATGACATCCTCCGCTTCTGGTATCTCCTGGCGCTGCGTGGACACACTGGCCTGGCCACAACACGGGTCGAAGCAGACTATAAACGGCTTAAAACGCTCATTTCCCAGAGGAATGAGGGACAATGATGCGGGAAAAAGCCCGACGTCCGTCGCCGCTGCAGCGGCGGGTGCTGATTGT
>NZ_GL882711.1:0-10129 GCF_000195655.1 Klebsiella sp. MS 92-3 | reverse complement strand
TTGTGTGAAGTGATTCACATCTGCCGTGTCGATGGAGGCGCATTATAGGGAGCTCTCCGGGAATGACAAGCGGAAAAATACAATTTTATTTCAACCGCTCATCTTTTAAACGCAACGCTTATTTTTGCTGCTTTTTAATCGCCGCCGGCAGCTCTGCCAGGCTATTTAGCACCCAATCCGCCGCTTTTTCCGCTTCTTCAGTCAGGGGTTTACCGGTGCGCACCAGTACTTTAGTCCCGACATCCGCAGCCGCTGCCGCCTGCATATCTTCCAGTTTGTCCCCTACCATATAAGAAGCAGCCATATCGATATGCAGATAGTCGCGGGCGGAAATCAGCATCCCCGGATGCGGTTTACGACAATCACAGGTCTGGCGGTACTCCTCAACCGCACCCTGCGGGTGATGCGGGCAATAGTAGATACCGTCGAGGTCGACGCCGCGGTCTGCCAGAGACCAGTCCATCCATTCGGTCAGCGTTTCAAACTGGGCTTCGGTAAATTTACCGCGGGCAATACCGGACTGGTTAGTGACCAGCACCAGCGCGTAGCCCATCTCTTTTAGTTCGCGCATCGCGTCAATGACGCCATCGATAAATTCAAAATTGTCGATTTCGTGGACGTAGCCATGATCGACATTAATAGTGCCGTCACGGTCGAGAAAAATTGCGGGTACTGACTTTGCCACCGGTTTGCTCCTGAAAAAGACTAGTGCCGCTAGTATCGCATGTTTCCGCATGCAAGAAAGTGCTCATTATAAAGAGTCAGATTGATTTAGACGTCTGGATGCCTTAACATCCATTTCATTGCCAGGCATCGCCTGGATACGGCAGAAGAAAATGCCACGGCAAACGGCTAAACGATAATAAATAACTGATGATTAAACTTTCCAATATCACCAAAGTATTCCAGCAGGGGAATCGCAGCATTCAGGCGCTGAATAACGTCAGCCTGCATGTCCCTGCCGGACAGATTTACGGCGTCATCGGTGCCTCCGGCGCCGGTAAAAGTACGCTGATTCGCTGCGTGAACCTGCTGGAGCGCCCGACCGAGGGCAGCGTACAGGTTGACGGTCAGGAACTGACTGCCCTGTCGGAGAAAGAGCTAACCCGCGCTCGCCGTCAAATTGGCATGATTTTCCAGCATTTTAACTTGTTGGCCTCGCGGACCGTTTTCGGCAACGTGGCATTCCCCCTGGAGCTGGATAACACGCCGCAGGCTGAAATCAAACGCCGTGTCACGGAGCTGCTGGATCTTGTCGGCCTGGGTGATAAGCACGACAGCTACCCGGCCAACCTCTCCGGCGGCCAGAAACAGCGCGTGGCGATTGCCCGCGCGCTGGCCAGCAATCCTAAAGTATTGCTGTGCGATGAAGCCACCAGCGCCCTGGATCCGGCCACTACCCGTTCCATTCTCGAACTGCTGAAAGACATTAACCGTCGTCTGGGGCTGACCATTCTGTTGATCACCCATGAAATGGACGTGGTTAAACGTATCTGCGACTGCGTGGCGGTCATTAGTAATGGTCAACTGATCGAGCAGGACACCGTGAGCGAAGTCTTCTCCCATCCGAAGACGCCGCTGGCTCAGCAGTTTATTCAGTCCACTCTGCACCTCGATATTCCGGATGACTATCAGGCGCGCCTGAAACCTACCGCCACAGCGGATAGCGTACCGATGCTGCGCATGGAATTTACCGGCCACTCCGTCGATGCGCCGCTGCTCTCTGAAACCGCGCGTCGCTTCAACGTGAATAACAACATTATCAGCGCGCAGATGGATTATGCCGGCGGGGTGAAGTTCGGCATCATGCTCACCGAAATGCACGGTACACAGGAAGACACTCAGGCGGCCATCGCCTGGCTGCAGGAACATCATGTAAAAGTAGAGGTATTGGGTTATGTCTGAGGCAATGATGTGGCTGCTGTTGCGCGGCGTATGGGAAACGCTGGCAATGACTTTTGTCTCTGGCTTCTTCGGTTTTGTCCTCGGCCTGCCGGTGGGCGTGCTGCTGTACGTTACCCGTCCGGGGCAAATCGTCGCCAATGCCAAACTGTACCGTACGCTGTCGGCGCTGGTGAATATTTTCCGCTCCATCCCGTTCATTATCCTGCTGGTCTGGATGATTCCGTTTACCCGCGTGATCGTCGGCACCTCTATCGGCCTGCAGGCAGCGATTGTGCCATTAACAGTTGGCGCCGCGCCGTTTATCGCCCGCATGGTGGAGAACGCCCTGCTGGAAATCCCCACCGGCCTTATTGAAGCCTCCCGCGCGATGGGCGCCACGCCGCTGCAGATCGTGCGCAAAGTCCTGCTACCTGAAGCACTGCCGGGTCTGGTCAACGCCGCCACCATCACGCTCATCACGCTGGTGGGTTATTCCGCAATGGGCGGCGCGGTGGGCGCCGGTGGCCTGGGTCAGATTGGTTATCAGTATGGCTATATTGGATATAACGCCACCGTGATGAATACCGTACTGGTATTGCTGGTTGTTCTGGTTTATTTAATTCAATTCTCTGGCGATCGCATCGTCCGGGCTGTGACTCACAAATAACGTTATTGGCAGACAACACTCATTCTTACAGGAAGGAAATAACATGGCCTTTAATTTCAAAACTTTTGCGGCAGTCGGCGCGTTAATCGGTTCTCTGGCGCTGGTGGGTTGCGGTCAGGATGAAAAAGATCCGAATCATATTAAAGTCGGCGTTATCGTCGGGGCGGAACAGCAGGTCGCTGAAGTTGCGCAGAAAGTGGCAAAAGAGAAGTATGGCCTTGACGTAGAACTGGTGACCTTCAACGATTACGTTCTGCCGAACGAAGCGCTGAGCAAAGGCGATATCGACGTGAACGCCTTCCAGCATAAACCGTATCTCGATCAGCAGATTAAAGACCGCGGCTATAAGCTGGTGGCTGTCGGTAACACCTTCGTCTACCCGATCGCGGGTTATTCGAAGAAAATCAAATCGCTGGACGAACTGCAGCCGGGCTCGCAGATCGCCGTCCCTAACGATCCGACCAACCTCGGTCGTTCTCTGCTGCTGCTGCAGCAGGTGGGCCTGATCAAACTGAAGGATGGCGTAGGCCTGCTGCCGACCTCGCTGGACATCGTCGAGAACCCGAAAAACCTGAAGATTGTTGAACTGGAGGCGCCGCAGCTGCCGCGTTCCCTGGACGATGCGCAGATTGCGCTGGCCGTTATCAACACCACTTACGCCAGCCAGATTGGCCTGACCCCGGCGAAAGACGGCATCTTTGTTGAAGGTAAAGAGTCTCCTTACGTGAACCTGATTGTGGCGCGTGAAGACAATAAAGATGCTGAGAATGTGAAAAAATTCGTTCAGGCTTACCAGAGCGATGAAGTTTACGAAGCAGCAAACAAGATCTTTAACGGCGGTGCCGTGAAAGGCTGGTAATCTTTTCTCACCGTAATATCATTCAGGACGGGCTTCACGCCCGTCTTGTCATTTATGCAAGCACCTGATTCAATAACGCCCTGTTTTTTATTCATTGAGGAAATACTATGCGTGCTTTACCGATCTGTTTGTTAGCACTCATGTTAAGCGGTTGTTCCATGCTAAGCAGATCTCCCGTTGAGCCTGCTCAAAGCACTGCAACCCCGCCGGTTAAATCTGAGCCGAGCAAACCGCGCGCCACCCGCCCGGCCCCAGTACGTATTTACACCGATGCGTCAGAGCTGGTTGGTAAACCGTTCCGCGATCTGGGTGAAGTATCTGGCGAGTCCTGCCAGGCTTCGAATCAGGATTCTCCGCCGAATATCCCCACCGCGCGCAAGCGCCTGCAAATTAATGCCGCGCGTATGAAAGCTAATGCCGTCCTGCTTCACCGCTGCGAAGTGACCAGCGGTACGCCAGGCTGCTACCGTCAGGCCGTTTGCCTGGGTTCAGCGCTTAACGTCTCGGCGCAATGAGCGCATTTCAGTTCGCGCAAATAGGCGTCATCCGTTCGCCGTATAAAGAGAAGTTTGCCGTTCCTCGCCAGCCAGGCCTGGTGAAACACGGCGGCGGAGAACTCCATCTGGTCGCGCCCTATAACCAGGCCGACGCCGTGCGTGGCCTGGAGAGCTTCAGCCATCTGTGGATCCTGTTTGTGTTTCATCAGACAATGGAAGGCGGTTGGCGTCCGACGGTGCGACCTCCCCGACTGGGCGGCAATGCGCGGATGGGCGTCTTCGCCACCCGTTCAACGTTTCGCCCTAATCCCATCGGCATGTCGCTCGTTGAGCTCAAGGGCATTCGCTGTCAGAAAGATCAGGTAATACTGGAACTCGGCAGCCTCGATCTCGTCGACGGGACGCCGGTGGTTGATATCAAACCGTATCTTCCTTTCGCCGAAGCCCTGCCGGACGCCAGCGCCAGCTATGCACAGCAGGCGCCGCTGGCGGGTATGAACGTCAGCTTTACGCCGGAAATAGACGCACAGTTACTCACGCTGGAAAAACGCTACCCACATATCAAAGCGTTTATCCGCGAGGTGCTGGCGCAGGATCCGCGTCCGGCCTACCGAAAAGAGGAACAAGCGGGAAAAACGTATGCCGTCTGGCTGCTGGATTTCAACGTCCGCTGGCGGGTGACTGCCTCCGGTTTTGAAGTCTTTGCCCTCGAAGCGCGCTAATTTTATTTTCCTCTCTTTTGGCATCTTTGCCACACTGGTAAACTAAACCACTTTTTTTGTTTCAGGCTGGGCAACCAGCCTGTTCCGCTCGTTTAACTGGAACCGTTACAACATGCGTACTAGCCAATATCTGCTCTCCACTCTGAAGGAGACACCTGCCGACGCCGAGGTAATCAGCCATCAGCTGATGCTGCGCGCCGGGATGATCCGCAAGCTGGCCTCCGGGTTATACACCTGGCTGCCGACCGGCGTGCGCGTCCTGAAAAAAGTCGAAAACATCGTGCGTGAAGAAATGAACAACGCCGGTGCGATCGAGGTGTTAATGCCGGTCGTTCAGCCATCTGAACTGTGGCAGGAGAGCGGGCGCTGGGAGCAGTACGGCCCGGAACTGTTGCGCATTGCCGATCGCGGCGATCGTCCGTTCGTCCTCGGCCCAACCCACGAAGAGGTCATTACCGATCTGATCCGCAACGAGCTGAACTCCTATAAACAGCTGCCGCTGAACTTCTATCAGATCCAGACCAAATTCCGCGACGAAGTACGCCCGCGTTTCGGGGTGATGCGCTCCCGTGAATTCCTGATGAAAGATGCCTACTCTTTCCATACTTCGCAGGAATCGCTGCAGGAAACCTACGACGCGATGTATGCCGCTTACAGTAAAATCTTCAGCCGTATGGGGCTGGATTTCCGCGCGGTACAGGCTGACACCGGTTCTATCGGCGGCAGCGCCTCTCATGAATTCCAGGTGCTGGCGCAGAGCGGCGAAGACGATGTGATCTTCTCCGACAGCTCCGACTACGCGGCAAACATCGAGTTTGCGGAAGCCGTTGCGCCGAAAGAGCCGCGCGCAGCCGCCACCCAGGAGATGACCCTGGTCGATACGCCGAACGCCAAAACCATCGCCGAGCTGGTGGAGCAGTTCAACCTGCCGATCGAAAAAACCGTGAAAACTCTGCTGGTGAAAGCGGTTGAAGATAGCGCTTCCCCGCTGGTTGCCCTGCTGGTGCGCGGCGATCACGAGCTGAACGAAGTGAAAGCGGAAAAACTGCCGCAGGTCGCCAGCCCGCTGACCTTCGCCACCGAAGAAGAGATCCGCGCCCTGTTGAACGCCGGTCCGGGCTCCCTGGGCCCGGTGAACATGCCGGTTCCGGTGATTATCGACCGTACTGTAGCGGTGATGAGCGATTTCGCCGCTGGCGCCAACATCGATGGCAAACACTACTTCGGCATCAACTGGGACCGCGATGTCGCGACGCCGGAAGTGGCCGACATCCGTAACGTCGTCGCCGGCGACCCGAGCCCGGACGGTAAAGGTACCCTGCTTATTAAGCGCGGTATCGAAGTGGGTCATATCTTCCAGCTGGGGACGAAGTACTCCGAGGCGATGAAAGCCGCGGTCCAGGGCGAAGATGGGCGTAACCAGATCCTGACCATGGGCTGCTATGGTATCGGGGTGACTCGCGTGGTAGCGGCGGCGATTGAGCAGAACTTTGACGATCGCGGTATCGTCTGGCCGGATGCGATTGCGCCGTTCCAGGTGGCGATCCTGCCGATGAACATGCACAAGTCTTACCGTGTGCAGGAGCTGGCGGAGAAACTGTACGCCGAGCTGAGCGCCCAGGGTATTGAAGTGCTGATGGACGATCGTAAAGAGCGTCCGGGCGTGATGTTCGCCGATATGGAGCTGATCGGTATCCCGCACACCATCGTGCTGGGCGATCGTAACCTCGACAACGATGATATCGAGTACAAGTATCGTCGCAACGGTGAGAAGCAGCTGATTAAGACCGGAGATATTGTGGAATATCTGGTTAAAGCGATAAAAGGCTAACCCCCCCCTCAGGGCCCTGAACGGATGTCAGGGCCTTTTTTTTACAAGGACAGTACCAATGACTGCACATCTCCTCCGCAGCGGACTGCTTACTTTTGCCCTGCTCCTGCTTACCGCCTGTACCCTGGACGTCGGCCGCAGCTCGCCTTCCACATCTGCTGCCGATGACCATTCATCATCCTGGGCTGTTACCCTCCAGCGTCAAAGCTCGATTGCCGGCAGCGGACTGCGCGAAATCGCCGAAAGCGACCTGCGCTCCGGCGACCTGCTGTTCTCCTCCAGCCTGGGCGTCACATCGCTTGGGATCCGCGCCTTCAGCGCCTCTTCCGTAAGCCACGTCGCGCTGTATGTTGGCGAAGGTCAGGTTGCGGAAGCCACCGGCGCCGGCGTACAAGTGATTACCCTTCAGCAGGCGCTGGCGCACAGCGATAAACTCTTTGCTCTCAGGGTGCCTGACCTGACGCCGGACCAGGCGACGGCGATGAAAAGTTTTGCCTGGCAGGTCAAAGACAGCGGGTATAACTATCGCGGCATTATTCAGTTTATCCCTTATATGGTCACCAAACCGCTCTGCTCGCTCAACCCCTTCTCACGAGACTTTCGCCAGCAGTGCGTCAGTGGCCTGGCCAAAGCGCAGCTGGGCGATGCGGCAAGCGGCGACAAGAAAGCGTGGTTTTGCTCGGAGTTTGTCAGCGAGGCCTTTGTCCGAGCCGGGCATCCGCTGACGCTCGCGCAGGCGGCGTGGATCAGTCCTTCCGATCTGCTGCACATGCGGGAAGGAGACGTCGCCACGTTTAAACCCGAAACGCAGCTCCAGTATGTCGGGCATTTGAAACTGGGAGTTTATCTTCAGGCTGGTAAGCTGGTGGGGCTGAACAAACCGAAGGACGGTGCGGAGTAAAGAAACGATTGACGCTTTTCCGCCAGCCAGATCCACGCTCACTCTTGATGTGACAGGGCTAATAACAGGAGGAAGTAGGTGGTACTGTGCGGGATCATCCCCTGCCCGTTACCCGGACAGGGGCCTGACAATCAATGGCTGCAGTCTTTACCGGGAATAAATTTGCCGGCTTGATCCGTCATCAGCGTTTTCATCATCTCGCCGGTATCCGGGTTCGCCTCGAGAGTAAAGTGCCCTTCTACCACCAGCAGTACCGGGCGAGTATCGGTCCCGCGCGCGGCGGCATAATCCCGTTCAAGCTGGGCATTGTTCGCCACCGCGACGCGTTTACCGGTCGCACAATCGGTAAAGGTTGCCGCATCGGCCATATAGAAATACATGCCGCGCATCGCCATCGGCGTCGTCGGCAGGCTGGCCTTCACTGGCTCCAGGGTATAGTTGAGAGGAGACTGAATGGGGCTTCCGTTGCGGTCGAGCATCTCCAGCTTGTCGCCTTTCGCGCGAAAGTAAGATTTCTCGCCCTTGCTGTTGGTCAGCACCAGCTTATCCGCGGTACGTGCCCAGGTGCCGTACGAGGCAAAGGATGACGGCTCACGACGGGCGCCCTGGTAGTGCTCATTCATCACCCAGGTCCCGTCTTTTTCCAGGAACAGCGAGGTGTCGATACCTTCGCAATCCGCGCAAGGCAGCACGCCTCGCCAGCTTTGCTGCATCGGCTTGAGCTCTTCCATCGCCGCTGGCTGGACCGTGTCAGTCTCGGCGCGATGGTTACAACCAAACAGCGCGAACAGCGAACAGGCCGCTATCACGGAGAATACGATTTTCTTCACTTTGCTTTCCTTATCATCCATTTCACCCGTTCGCCGACGCCTTCACTGGCGAACTTTCCCACGCAGCGCCTTGACTGAGGACTTCTGTGCCTTGGAAGCAAGGCGTCGCTCTTTCGATGCCCGAGTCGGTCGCGTCTCCCGGCGACTTTTTTGCACTGCGGTTAATTCTTTAATAAGGGCCACCAGCCGGGCGATCGCCGCTTCACGGTTCATCTCCTGGCTGCGGTATTCCTGAGCCTTAATGATAACCACACCGTCAGCAGAAATTAAGTGGTGGCTGGCGGCGAGCAGGCGCTCTTTGTAAAACTCCGGCAGGCTTGAAGCTTTAATATCAAAGCGCAGATGGATCGCCGTCGACGCTTTGTTTACATGCTGCCCCCCTGCTCCCTGGGCGCGAATGCCTGACAAGACGATCTCGTCGTCGGCAAGGGCTACGCTGCGGCTAATAGTAATCATGCCGACGCTTGCCAGGCGGTAAGCTGAATTTCCAGATTATTCCGAGCGCCGGATAACCAGATACTGCCCTCCTGCAGAGTGGCCTGCAGCGTCATGGTACGGTCGGCAAAGGCGCTAAGCAGTGCCAATTGCGCATCATCAAGATACCAGATGGTCAGCTTCGGGTACGCCGCAAGCTTGCTCTGATTCTGCTGCCACCAGATTTCAGCTGCCCGGCTATTATAGGCAAACAGCGCCACCGCCTGCGCCCGTGAGCAGGCTTTCTTAATCCGCCGCTCATCCGGCAGACCCAGTTCGATCCACAGATCGACCCCGAGATGATCGTTAAGCAGCCACAGCTCCGGCTCGTCATCCGACGACAGACCGCGGGTAAACTGTAGCCGTTCATCGGCATATTTGATCCATGCCAGCAGGCGCAGCATCATGCGCTCCTGGGTTTCTGACGGATGCTGAGCCAGCGTCAGGCTAGCATCCAGAAACTGGTTGCGATCCAGATCGGCTACATTTACCGCAGCTTTATATATTGTCGCTTTCAGCGCCATGAATAAACTCCTGAAAAGAATGGCGTACATTGTAGCGAAACTGGCGGCAAAAGGCTGTCGTCAATCGCAGCAACCTGTTTCATCCTGCTGAAATTGCTTAAATGACTATGATATAGTTCCCTTGCTAAACAGAGTTTATCTTCGTAGGCTTAAACTTGCATCCCACGGTTGAGTCAGAACGCTGACAGGAGGGCATGTGGACCACTATTGTGAGTTAATACGCAAGCGGTATGCGGAAATAGCCAGCGGAGACTTAGGGTATATCCCGGATGCGCTGGGTTGCGTGTTGAAAGTATTGAATGAGATTGCGGCGGATGAGGCCCTTTCGGAGTCAGTCAGGGAAAAGGCCGCTTATGCGGCAGCAAACTTACTGGTGAGCGATTATGTCAATGAATGATACTTATCAACCCATTAACTGCGATGATTACGACAACCTGGAGCTGGCCTGCCAGCATCACCTGGTGCTGACGCTGGCGCTGAAGGATGGCGAACAGCTGCAGGCAAAGGCCAGCGATCTTATCTCGCGAAAAAATATCGAGTATCTGGTGGTCGAACTCGCCGGCAACGTCCGCGAGCTGCGCCTGGATAAAATCGCCAGCTTCAGTCACCCGGAAATCGGCACCGTGGTGGTGAGCGAATCCTGAATCAAAAACGGGCTTAATCGCCCGTTTTCCTCCACATCAGCCTGACCCCTTCCCCGTCCTTCACTTCACCTTCTGTGGTCACAAACAGATCGTCCGCTGCGGCAATCGGCGTTTCGCCGTAAAACAGCAGCGGCGTGGTGTCTCGTCGCCACGGAGCAACGCCCAGCTCCTGCCAGAGCTTCTTAAGCTTGCGTCCGCCATGGCGCCCGACAATATGCAGGTGGCCGCTGGCGCGAAAGCGGACGGTGACCGGCTCATCCGCCGACGGCGGGCGCAGCCTGCCGCCGGGCCGCCGC
>NZ_GL882710.1:0-3729 GCF_000195655.1 Klebsiella sp. MS 92-3 | reverse complement strand
CTGCGTAGTTGTGTTTGACCAGATGCGGGCTACCAACTCAGTGAATTTGGAGAATTTCATGCTGCACCTGCCTTGTCTTCATCCATTTTCCAGGCCGTGGCAAGAGCGCTAGTCACCTGGTGGAAGCTATGTTTTACTGCCACCTTCCCGTGGTCGCCGGTTGGCGAAACCAGTTCGATTGTGGTCAGCTCTCCGCCGCTTTCAGCGTCTGGGTAAAACTGCGCGACGTCGTTGGTTTCGACGATCACAGACCCGGATGGGGTATACATTTTCAGCTTCATGACTCCACTCCATACCGCCCGTTCATGCGGCCAATGCTGCTGACGAATGCCGTAAGGCTGATGCCCATTGGCTTAATTTTTTCGTGGTGCTTTTTGAGGATCGGCGGTACAACCTCATTCCATTTCGGTTTTGGCTTGGCCTTCAGGGCGCGGCGGATTTCATCAACGCATTGGCGCCCCTGATTGCGCATAACGTTTTCTATTTCTGGCGTCATGCTGCCTCCAGATTTCCGATCCGCTTTAACTCAGCCAGCGATACGGTCGTGATGATGTGTCGCGGGGTGATGTACGGGCGCCAGATAAATAAGACAGATATGCATTCACTTTGCATTCTTATTTTTCCTTCTCTCTGCATGCCTCAATTTCATTCTTTCAGAGGTGGCTCGTTTGTTTTTTATTGAAATGTAATTTAGCCCAAGCTTATATGCATGCTTGTTGTTATCGGAAGCGGAGCACCATTCAAGATTGCAAACTGAATTATCCTTTTTATCTCCATTTTTATGGTTGACAACATAATCGGCATTCGTGCAAGGTATAAAAGTCATAGCAACAAGCCTATGAATTAAATAACGTTTCTTAACACCATCCTTGCAAAGACCTACCCCTAAGTATCCTCTTGGGTGTTTTAATGGCTTCATATTTTTCCCAGGATACAATCTCCCCATATAATCCTTGTGAGGTAAGGACCTGATTTCTCCTAGTGTGGAAATTTCATAAATCCCCTCATATCCCTTTATCTGCGACCACCTTCCTCTTTCATTTTTTGGAGTTTTCGATCCGCCATAATCAGTCATTGCGCACCTCTTTTCGTGCCTGCCTTTCTCATGCGGCTTAAAGTCCTGGATACCGACGCAACGCTTCGGCCCATCTTCATGGCGATGCTTTTATGCGACTCACCGGCAGCGCGCAGTTCAGCGGCGATCTGCTTCTCTTCTGGCTTCCAGGGCTTGTAGACAAACGCTGTGCTGATGGAATAGCTCTGTGCCAGGCGGTAAAAGTTTGCCTGGCTAATCCCCAGCGCATCTGCTGCGCGACAGGCAGGCATGGTTCCGGCGATGGCACGGAATTGCTCTGGTGTGATGCTCTGCTTATTCATTGGGCCTCCCGTGGTAACCGGTAAATTTCTCCGCCAAGCGTCCCGTTTCCCCAGCGCTCGACGGCCAGGAATGGCTTAACCATTTCCAGTTCAGGAGCCGAGATGAACACTTCTTTCATCTCAAGTGCTGGCGCCCACCCGGCGTAATAAGGTTCATGAAAATTCAGGGTTATCCCTGCGTTGTGCCCAAGGGCGCCCGCTGCGGTCTGCCAGCGATGAAATACCGTAATGTTGTTCCGCGCGTCCTTGCGCAGGATGGACAGGATTGACTCAGCTGTTACTTTCATGGCTGCCACCACTTGCGGCTTGTTTCAGCTCTCTCAGGCGGATGCCGGTAACGTCCCTGCACTTCGTCTGATGCTCAGGGAAGCCATGAAGGCTGTTCCATGCTTTTCCGTAGTTATCCTGGAGGGCCTTCGGATCGTTCTCTGAGCCTGCGTAAGCAGTGAAATCAGCGAGAATCTGATCTGCGTCTGCTGGCCTTACCTGGTGAGCCTCATAGTCAGGGTCCACAGTCGTTTCTTCTGTAGGGATGCAGAACGCCTGAAAGGCTGCATATTTGTACGCAATCGACATGGCCTTGTTCGTTGCTTTATCGCCGCTATCCATCGCCTCGCCGTAGGTGACGACGGTATGAATGCTGCCGTCCTCCGTGCTGACAAAATCGAACTCAGCCCGGACGGTTACATAAAACAACGCGCCACCATTTTTGCTGGTTCGTTCACAGCATGACCGCTCAGTACACCGCGGGAGGATCAGTAACTTGTGCTTCACCAGGGCAGGGGCCAGAGCGTTGTAAACGTCATCGATCCCACGGAATGCGTAGTTGACCTGACTGCCCTGTTTTCTGGCCTTGCTGATGCCTTTCTCTGCCAGCTCTCCGGCCACAGCGCTGATAGCGGCGTATACTTTTTTATCCGTCATTGAAAATTCCCCGCGAATTCATCCCAGCCGATCACCGGGTTCTGCCGCTCCGCAGAAAGGTTTACTGGTTCGTCATCGTCGAAATCACGTTCGCCGATCGCATCGCTCATCAGCTGAATGAATTCGTCGTCATTCCATTTTTCCGCCGCGCTCATGCTGCTTTCTCCCGGTGAGTAATGACGTAGCCATGCTCCGCCAGGCATTCGATCACCGCGCCCCAATCCAGTTGCATGAGGACTTCACGACTGTTAACTGTTCCCGACAGCACCACGTCTTCCAGCTCGACGGTTAACGTGTTATGCGGGCCTACAGATGTGCGCATGTCTGTGCATTCACATTTGATATTCATAAGAGCCTCAAAAAAGGTCGTAAGAAGCCAGGCGCGATGAAAGCCGCCTGATAGCTCAGTTAAATTCTTCGTTTCGATTACCGGCTGAGACCTTGTCCCAACCCGTTCAGATAAACTTCAACCAGCAAGTCGGTTGTGTAAGTCCGCTCAATCCCGCGATGCAGGTACAGGCGGCCGCGTTTATTTGCTGATGCTGTCCAGGTGCTTTCCCGATGCTTAACGAGCATCCCTGGCAGAACGGCGCCGCGGTTAACGGTCTGTGTCCCGTAATGATGACTAGCCATTGAACACCCCCGTAACATGCAGAATTTTGATAATCAACGCTGTCCAGATAACGCCGCAGATCAGCAGGCAGTAAATCAGTGAACGAATGCCTTGTTTGCTCATTTGCCACCCCAGCACGGATAGCTAACTGCGAGAACAGCAACCAAAAACGGAACGACCTTTAACCAAAAATTACGCCATGCAGGCTTGTCTTCTTCGCGGATCATCTCTTCACCTTTGCCTTATCGCGGCTAACGGGACGTTTTGACTTCACCCCGGCGTTGCCGGTGTTGTTTGGATGAGATGAATATACAAAACGTATTCATTACTTGCAATACAATACGTATACTTATTTTTGCTTATCAAGATAACATTTTGTATTTTATGGAGGTTTATTTTTGTAAAGCGTGCTGGTAAGCTCAAAAAAACGCCAAAGAGGGTAGCGCCATGTCGAATGAGGATGAATTTTTCGCAGAAATGCACCCGCAGATAGCGCAGATTATCGGGATAGCGGTTATGCAACTGCTGGTTGAGAAGCGCGAGCCATCAAGAGAGGCGCTGATAGAGATGATTCAGGTGTTGTGGCAGGGAGACCAGGTAGATCTGTCTGTGGAGCTTGCACTGGATGTGCTGATGCTGCGGGAAGAGTAGGGCCGGTAGTCAACAGCTTGCCAGCAGTGATGCCGTTAACCATGGGGATCGGGGCGATGTTCAAATGGTGGGCAAATGAAGATAAAAAGTGTATATTTTCTAAATAATCAATTACTTGTGTTGGTGGTCGGGTGCTGTCCGATATGGATCGGAAGGCACTAAAA
>NZ_GL882709.1:49339-49853 GCF_000195655.1 Klebsiella sp. MS 92-3 | reverse complement strand
CCTCCCTTACAAGGAGGGGGTCGGCGGTTCGATCCCGTCATCACCCACCACTCGGGTCGTTAGCTCAGTTGGTAGAGCAGTTGACTTTTAATCAATTGGTCGCAGGTTCGAATCCTGCACGACCCACCAATTTCAGCATTTAACTCAGATGCTGAACGTGAAGGATAACGTTGCGTCAGCAACGGCCCGAAGGGCGAGGCAAAGCCGAGTCATCCTGCACGACCTACCAATTTCTGAATTGGTGTCGAGTGAAATTATTCAGGTAGTACCAGAGCGGGTCGTTAGCTCAGTTGGTAGAGCAGTTGACTTTTAATCAATTGGTCGCAGGTTCGAATCCTGCACGACCCACCAATTTCAGCATTTAACTCAGATGCTGAACGTGAAGGATAACGTTGCGACAGCAACGGCCCGAAGGGCGAGGCGAAGTCGAGTCATCCTGCACGACCCACCATCCTGAATGATGGCAGCAGTAAAATCCCGCAAGGGGTCGTTAGCTCAGTTGGTAGAGCAGTTG
>NZ_GL882709.1:46035-49183 GCF_000195655.1 Klebsiella sp. MS 92-3 | reverse complement strand
GGCCCCCCTAAAGGCGCCTTTTTGCTATCTGCATTTCCCTGCCACTCATCAATGTTAATAATTTCTTAATTCATCATTTTCCCACGGTCACGCTGCGCTTACCGTGCCTGCACAGGATACGAACCGGTCGTTCGGGCAGATGCGCAGCACCGTCCCCGGGAAAAGGGTCTGATGTACAAAATTCATCACGACTTTTAGCTCGTAATCGGCTATCTTGTTTAGCATATAAAACACCATGACCGTGTTAAGCCGCCGACAGGCCATACTGACGGTTGTAGAGTTAAGCCAGTAAAACGAGATTGCATGATGAGCGTAATGTTTGATCCTGAAACGGCGATTTATCCTTTCCCTGCTAAACCGCAGCCGCTGACCGTCGACGAAAAGCAGTTTTACCGCGAAAAAATCAAGCGCCTGCTGCGCGAGCGCGATGCCGTGATGGTGGCGCATTACTACACCGATCCTGAAATTCAACAGCTGGCGGAAGAGACCGGCGGCTGTATCGCCGACTCGCTGGAGATGGCGCGCTTTGGCGCCCGCCATTCGGCCTCCACGCTGCTGGTCGCCGGGGTGCGTTTTATGGGGGAAACCGCCAAAATCCTCAGCCCGGAAAAGACCATTTTGATGCCGACCCTGAACGCCGAGTGTTCATTGGATCTGGGCTGTCCGATTGAGGAATTCAACGCCTTTTGCGACGCCCATCCTGACCGCACCGTAGTGGTCTATGCCAATACGTCCGCCGCGGTGAAGGCCCGCGCCGACTGGGTGGTGACCTCCAGCATCGCCGTGGAACTCATTGACCATCTGGATAGTCTTGGTCAAAAGATCCTCTGGGCGCCGGACCGCCACCTTGGGCGCTACGTTCAGCGTCAGACCGGCGCAGACGTGCTGTGCTGGCAGGGGGCGTGCATCGTGCACGACGAGTTTAAAACCCAGGCGTTGATGCGGATGAAGGCTCTGCATCCCGAAGCCGCCGTGCTGGTCCATCCCGAGTCGCCGCAGGCGATCGTTGAGATGGCCGATTCCGTAGGCTCCACCAGCCAGCTGATTGCGGCGGCGAAAAGCCTGCCCCAGCGCCAGCTGATCGTGGCCACCGATCGCGGTATTTTCTATAAAATGCAGCAGGCGGTGCCGGAGAAAACGCTGCTGGAAGCGCCCACCGCCGGCGAAGGGGCGACCTGCCGCAGCTGCGCGCATTGTCCGTGGATGGCGATGAATGGCCTGAAAGCCATTGCCGAGGGTCTCGAGCAGGGCGGCGCTGAACATGAAATCCATGTCGACGAAGCGCTGCGAACCGGCGCATTAATTCCCCTTAACCGGATGCTGGATTTTGCGGCTACACTACGGGGATAACCTATTGTCGCGTCGCCAGACGCTGAGGGGAGGAAATGGATTTTTTTAGCACGCAGAATATTTTAGTAAATATACCCATCGGCGCTGGGGGGTACGATCTCTCCTGGATAGAGGCCGTGGGGACGATTGCCGGGCTGTTGTGTATCTGGCTGGCGAGCCTGGAGAAGATCAGTAACTATGCTTTCGGGCTGGTCAACGTCACGCTGTTCGCCATCATCTTCTTTCAGATCCAGCTGTACGCCAGCCTGCTGCTGCAGCTGTTCTTTTTTGCCGCTAACGTTTACGGCTGGTATGCATGGTCGCGACAAAGCAGCAACCATGAGGCTGAGCTGCAGATCCGCTGGCTGCCGCGCAGCAAAGCGCTGGGCTGGCTGGCGGCCTGCGTGGTAGCGATCGGCTTGCTGACCCTGTTTATCAACCCGTTCTTTGCTTTCCTGACGCGGATCGCGGTCAGCCTGATGCAAGCGCTCGGTTTGCAGGTCACTATGCCGGAACTGCAGCCGGATGCTTTCCCGTTCTGGGACTCCTGCATGACGGTGCTGTCGGTGGTGGCGATGATCTTAATGACCCGCAAGTATGTTGAAAACTGGCTGCTGTGGGTGATCGTCAACGTGATAAGCGTGGTGATTTTTGCCCGTCAGGGCGTCTATGCCATGTCGCTGGAATACCTCTTGCTGACGTTCATTGCGTTGAACGGCAGCCGGATGTGGATAAACAGCGCGCGTGAGCGAGGTTCTCACGCGTTTTCTGGCTGAGGTTCTCACGCGTTTTCTGGCTAATGGTGGTGGTGATGATCGTGCCCGGCGTGCATCGTGTTGAGATGGCACTCCGGGCCGCTGCAGGGCTGGTACTCCATCTGCACCGTGGCATGCGCAATTTCATATTTATGTTCCAGGAAATGCAGGATGCGGTTGAGTAACGCGTCATGGTCGTGCGGTGGAACGACCTGTACATGGAGCGTCATCACCGGTTTTTCCCCCACCAGCCAGACGTGGACGTGGTGAACATCGCGTACCTCCGGGATAGAGCGACGGATATCCCGCTGCAGGGCCGCCACATCCAGCGAACGCGGCGCGCCTTCCAGCAATTCATTCAGACTCTCTTTCAGTAATCGCCAGGCACTACGTAATACCAGGCAGGAAACCAGCACGGAAAGAATCGGGTCGACAGGCGTCCAGCCGGTGGTGAGGATCACCACGGCCGCCACGATCGCGCCGACCGAGCCCAGCAGGTCGCCAAGCACGTGTAGCGCTGCGGCGCGTACGTTAAGATTCCGCTCCTCGCTACCCCGATGTAGGATCCAAAACGCCAGCACGTTGGCCAGCAGACCGGCGACTGCAATGACCATCATCGTCACGCCGGCTACCGGCTGCGGATGCTGGAAGCGCTGAATCGCCTCCCAGACAATCAGCATGGTGATCACCACCAGAGCAATAGCATTGAGAAACGCCGCCAGGGTGGTTAAACGCAACCAGCCAAAGGTATGGCGGGCATTTGGTGGGCGGCTGGCGAAGCGAACCGCCAGCAGCGCAAACAGCAGAGCGGCGGAGTCGGTGAGCATATGGCCGGCATCCGCCAGCAGGGCCAGCGAGCCGGAGATCGCGCCGCCGACGGCTTCAATCAGCATAAAGCCGGCGGTGACGATAAACGCCCATAGCAGCCGGCGGGCGTTGCTGTTATCCGGAGCCTGGACAGAGGAGTGCGAATGCGAGTGCGCCATAGTGTCGTCCCTTAATAGTTATCATTATTACGCTATGACATCATAAACAGAGAGCGATAAAAAACGAAAAAAAAAAGA
>NZ_GL882709.1:38857-45931 GCF_000195655.1 Klebsiella sp. MS 92-3 | reverse complement strand
AAAAAAAAAAAAAAAAAGGGGCGCCCCCGCCTCCCTTTTTCTTCGATCTGCCCACCTCATGTGTTACTGGGTGGTGCCGTCGGTTTTGCTGTTGTCTTGGGTCGTATTGCCGCCGTTGTCCAGTTTTTTACCGGTGTCCGGACAGCGGCCGTCTTTACACATCGAGTTTTTATGTACCTCATCGCTCGACATATTATCCTGGGTCATCGTCGAGCCCGTGGTGCCCCCAGAGCCAGAGTTGATCTGACTATTGTCCACGTTGTTCGGCGCCACGTTCTCACGGGCATCCGGCGCCACCTGACCGGCATCCGCGGAAGAGTTGGCCTGGCCATTATTGGACTGGGCACCGGTGTCTGCCGCCAGGGCCGCGCCGCTGGCAAGACCTAAGGTGGCGGTGAGCAAAAGGGTCGTCAGTTTTTTCATATTCATCGGATACTCCTGTTAAGCCGGGAAGGGGAAATGCGCTTCCCGCGGTGAGTGTGCCAGGGATCTGACTCGCTATGGTTTAAGACTCCGCAGACGATCGCAGTGTCACTATATAATCCTGAAACGTAAGACTTAATTAGCTTTAACAGTTAAATATTGTAGTTCATGAGCCTGGTTTCGCTACTTTATGGCGTATTTTTGCCTATTTCCAGGATTATTCCATCACTACTGTAAAATCATGTTTACACTATTTCAGCGAAGAGATAGATTGGAGGGATTGCATTTCATTGAATAAGTATGGCAACGCTGGAAAGAAGATGAATTATCAGAACGACGATTTACGCATTAAAGAGATCAACGAATTATTACCTCCCGTTGCGCTCCTGGAAAAATTCCCTGCTACCGAAAATGCTGCAAACACCGTTGCACATGCTCGCAAAGCGATCCATCAGATCCTCAAAGGCGACGATGACCGTCTGCTGGTGGTGATTGGGCCTTGTTCTATTCACGATCCGGCAGCGGCGAAAGAGTATGCCGCCCGCCTGCTGACCCTGCGCGAGGCGCTGAAGGGCGAGCTCGAGATCGTCATGCGGGTCTATTTTGAAAAACCGCGCACCACCGTCGGCTGGAAAGGGCTCATCAACGATCCCCATATGGATAACAGCTTCCGCATCAACGACGGGTTGCGCATCGCGCGCAAACTGCTGCTGGACATTAACGACAGCGGCCTGCCGGCGGCGGGGGAATTCCTCGATATGATCACCCCGCAGTATGTCGCCGATCTGATGAGCTGGGGCGCCATTGGCGCGCGTACCACCGAATCCCAGGTGCACCGTGAGCTCGCCTCCGGACTCTCCTGCCCGGTGGGCTTTAAAAACGGTACCGATGGCACCATCAAGGTGGCTATCGATGCGATTAACGCAGCCGGCGCGCCGCACTGTTTCCTGTCGGTCACCAAGTGGGGCCACTCCGCCATCGTGAATACCAGCGGTAACGGCGACTGCCATATTATTTTGCGCGGCGGCAAAGAGCCTAACTACAGCGCGAAGCACGTGGCGGAGGTGAAAATCGGTCTGGCGAAAGCGGGTCTTCCGGCCCAGGTGATGATCGACTTCAGCCATGCCAACTCCAGCAAGCAGTTCAAGAAGCAGATGGAAGTGGGCGCCGACGTATGCCAGCAGATCGCCGGCGGCGAGCGCGCCATTATGGGCGTGATGATTGAAAGCCATCTGGTGGAAGGCAACCAGAGCCTCGAGAGCGGTGAACCGCTGACCTACGGCAAGAGCGTCACCGACGCCTGCATCGGCTGGGAGGATACCGAAACGATCCTGCGTCAGCTGGCGGAAGCGGTGAAAACCCGCCGCGGCTAAGCCTTAGCGTTATAAAAACCTGTGGTCATGTGTACCGTGCTTTCAGCTACAGAATGTTAAAAGCACACTACCTGACCACAGGTTCAAACAACGTTTATTGAAGATATCAATTCGTGCTGCTCACCTGACGCGATAGGGCGTTACCGAGCATATTTTCTCACTTCCTGCTTCTGTAGTGTATTTCCTTCAGTATCGATTCCCACTATTACGCGATAGCGATCAAAATAGATTTTTTTTATGGATTCGGTGCCCAGTTCACCATAGGCAAGAATTTCAACTGATTTGACATGTTTCGTATTGATGGCAGAAGCTCCACCAATCCCCAATAGGGAGACGCCACCATATTTTTTGCAGAGGTCTGCAACATAATCGGCACGGTCACCTTTTCCTAGAAAAGCGGTTACGCCTTGCTGAAACATCATTTCTACAAAGGGATCCATTCGAGCTGCAGTGGTTGGGCCATTCGAACCAATCGGTAGGCCAGGCCTTGCCGGACACGGTCCTGCATAGTAAATGATCTGGTTTTTAAGATCGACCGGTGGTTTTTCACCATGTTTCAAAGCGATTTCAATTTTTTTATGGGCCGCATCTCGACAGGTATAAACAAAGCCAGTGAGATAGATAATATCACCAACTTTAAGGGTTTTGGCTATTTCTTTTGTTAAAGGTAATGTTAATTCCATTAGCAAGCCTCCTGCTATTAAATAGTTTTGCTAGCATGACGACTAGCATTGCACTGGAAATTAATTGCTACGGGCAGAGCAGTAATATGGCATGGATAATAATCAATATGTACGCCAAGAGCGGTAACACGTCCCCCCATGCCTAATGGGCCAATCCCAGTATTATTGACCTCATCTAATAGTTCAGCTTCTAATTTTGCATAAAGCGGTTTTGCATTATATTCGCCAATAGGGCGTAATAATGCTTTTTTAGCCATCCACGCACAATGATCCATTGTACCGCCTATTCCAATACCAATAATATATGGAGGACACGGATTTCCGCCTACATGGCGAACGGTTTCAAGAACGAATCTTTTTACGCCTTCAATATCATCTCCAGGCAATAATGTTTTAAATGTGCCCATGTTTTCACTGCCGCCGCCTTTAGGCATGACGGTAATTGTCACGCGATCACCCTCAACAATTTCAGTATGTAATACTGCCGGAGTATTATCATTAGTATTGATACGATCGAGGGGATCTGCAACCATTGATTTTCTTAAATAACCCTTTTCATAGCCTTGCCGTACACCCTGATTGACCTGCTGCTGAAGAGAAAATCCTTCCCAACATACTTCCTGACCTATTTCCATGATGACAATGCAGGTGCCAGTATCATGGCAACATGCGAGTTGCTCTTTTTTGGCATACTCACCGTTATCAATTAATATTTTAATTGTCTCTTTACCAAGTTTAGACTCTTCTTTCTCATATGCTTTACGAAAAGCACACATCAGATTATCATCAAGCTCATAACAGGCTTTTTTTACCAGTTCTTCAATAACTGGAACGATGACCTCTGTATTCAGTATTCTACTCATGCTTCCTCCAGAACTTTTGTTTTGCTTATGGTTCACATTTTTATGTTATGATTATTTTTTCCATGAAGGAAATATGTTATGTTTATCAGACAATAAATTTTATTTATAGTTAAGAGGAATGCATGGAAATTAGACAGCTGGAATATTTTATTAGCGCATCTGCATTAGGCAACCTTACCAAGGTTGCAGAACGTCATTATGTTTCGCAACCAAATATAACAGTTGCTATAAAAAAGCTAGAGTCTGAGTTAGGTGTTAATCTGTTTGAGAGAAGGAAAAATAAGTTGGTGTTAACGGAAGAAGGGGAATTCTTCTTATTAAAAGTCAAACCTCTCATTATTGCATTGAAGAATAGTGTTGCTGAAATTAAAGATTATCATAATAAAAACAGTGGAGTGGTAACATTAGGGATTCCTCCTATGATTAGCCTTTTTTTGTTTACACCACTATTTAAACATTTTCGCGAATTATATTCAGAAATGGAACTTTCATTAGTTGAGGAAGGTACCTTTGGGTTGCATCAAAAACTTTCTCATGGCGATATTGATTTGGCGATTGTCATTATCAATGATGCACCAGAAGAGTTAGTAACTGTACCATTAATGACTCAGCAGCATGTTGTATGTATATCCGATAAGCACCCTTTGGCGAAGAAGAAAACTATCGACTGGGAGGATTTGCAAAATGAACCATTAATTGTTATGAAAAAAGATTCATGGCATCGTAAAGCTATTCTAAATGAATGTGAAAAGAGGGGTGTTAATACTCATATCTTCTTATCTTCCAATAGTGTAAAGAATAATATTGATTTGGTGGCAAAAAATGAGGGTATATCATTTATTCTCGATGCGGTAGGGCTAAAATGTGATGGTGTAACAACAAGAGCGATGACAGAACCTGTCTATGTCGAGATAGGCCTGGCATGGAAAAAGGATAAGTATTTATCATACGCATCAAGAGCATTAATTGCATTCCTGGAACAGTATATTAAAGACAATTTCCAATAGTTTATTTATATTTGTTCCTCAACAAATAACTCCCATAATTCTTCAGCATCTGGTGGCATTTTTTTTGCCGGTCGATAAAGCCTTATTTCGATTGGTACCCATAAATTGCTTTCTTGATCTGCTGCCGCCACAATGGTTTTAGAGGCAACATCATGTGCCGCAAGCGTTTGTGGCAACCAGGCTACACCATCACCCGATCTCACCATTGCCAGCAAAGTGGCCGCCAGATCGGCAACAAATGCAATTTTCATGTTATGTGTGATTCTGTTAATTGAAGTTGTATTTGATATTATCCTACCTAATCCAGATTGTGATGAAAAAGAAAGATAGGGAAAATTGGACCTATTCTCAATACACCATAACGGCTTCATGGTCATACTATTTGGTTTACTAAAAGGGATGAGTATATCCATTCCTAAGCGGATGCTCATAAAATGGCTTTCATTTAGATTGAGGTGCATATGAGGGTGGTAGTGACATAGCAGAAATTGGGCATCGCCTTGACGCATCATTTTTTCGCATGAGTTCAACGAATCAGAGAGCAGACGACATGAGCCAAATTTAGCTATTTTTTCACTTTGTTTTAACATGCTTGGAACAAATGAAAAGGATAATGCATGGGTTGCTGAGAAAACCAAATGTGGTTGCTTATTGCCAGCTGCATCCAGCGCATTGTTTTTTAATGAATATAAATCGTGTATTAGTTCTGGTAATTGTTCAATAAAAACCTCGCCAGCTTTGGTCAGCGATACACCTCTTTTACTCCTTTCAAAGAGTGGTGTGCCAACCCATTCTTCCAGAGACTGTATTCTACGGCTAAATGCGGGTTGCGTCACATATCTTGCCGCAGATGCTTTTGAAAAATTCAATGTTTCTTTCAGTGCTACGCAGTCTTCAAGCCATGTTAGTTCCAGGTGATGCCGATATTGCATAAGCCACAACCTTATTTGCATTGGATGAGTTTTAATTCTACAAGTAGCATTATACACACAACGTTTTCAAGAGGGAATTTTGGAAAAGGATAATAAAAATATGTTAATGCCATGTGTTTATTTGTCTGAATAGTGTTGTTGATAATAGTTTTAAAAGTTTATTGAGCCTGCCATGGCAACAAAGCTAATGGATTCATTAATGCTTTGACAAGTTAACGATAGAACTTGCGTTATTGGCCTATGGTTGTTATTTCACCCATTTTTATAAGGATGTGTATATGTCACCAGCTATTATCACTTTGTTGATTTTGGTTGTTGCAATAATAATCTTTATTAGCGATCGCTTGCCTATGGGATTGGTGGCTTTTATGGTCCCGATGGCATTGTATTTTTTTGGGGTTATTGGTGTCAAAGATATCTTTGCGTCAATTGTTAATGAAAATGTTATCCTTATCATTGCCATGTGCGTGTTGGGCGCGGCCTTTTTCAAAACAGGGCTAGCATGGCAATCCAGTAAAATTTTATTGAAGTATGCAAAGACGGAGAGAAGCCTTAGCGTTTTAATTTTTATGATTAGCGGCGTTATGTCGGCATTTGTTTCTAATAGTGGCACTGTTGCTGTGCTTATTCCCATTGTTTTAGGTATCGCCGGGACTAGTCAAATCAAACCCATTAAACTACTCATGCCCTTGGTGTTTGGCGCGACAATTGGTGCAGATATATCAATTATCGGTTCGCCTGGAAACCTGATTGCTAAAAATACAATTGAAACTTTTAGTAAAGGGAACTTATCGGTACCATTTTTTGAGTATGCCAAAATTGGCATCCCATTGATGATAGCGTGTGCATTGTTACTTTTCTTCTTTGGTTCCAGGTTAATTCCGGATCGTGATGGGCATGAGCAATCTGATGTACAAATGGATTATAGCCACATTCCTGAGTGGCACAAGCTTTTAACCTTGATTGTTTTCGTATTAGCAATTTTGGGAATGGTTGCAACAGACTATGTTAAATTTCTTCCACCTATTCATATCATTGCTTGCTGCGCCGCTATCGTTTTGGTATTGACCGGTGTATTAAATCAAAAAGAAACGTTTAATTCCTTTGAGACATTAACTGTTTTTATGCTTGCATTCATGATGCCACTTGGTGCCGCTTTAAATTCAACTGGAGCAGGTGAGATGATAGCAAGAGCGGTAATTTCTGTAACAGGGAACTCTGGCGTCATAGTCATCATGGCTTCACTATGGATACTGACCTGGGCTCTCACTCAGGTGATGAGTAATACTGCTGCTTGTACGTTGTTATGTCCTGTTGGATGGACAATTGCACAATCTATCGGTGCTGATCCACGGGCTGTCGTTATTGCCATTTTTATTGCCAGTAGCGTAGCAGTGTGTACACCCATGGCCATTCCAGCCAATTCGATGATTATCGGTCCTGGTAATGTGAAGTTTAAGGATTTTTTAAAGCCAGGCTTAGCGATAAGTTTCGTCTGTTTTATCGTTAGCATGATTTTGTTACCTGTTTTTTATCCGTTCTATTAAGCGTAAAGCGATTTATTAATAATATTCTTCTTACTAATTGAGGCTTAATTTTGCATAGCTCCACTCTGTTAGGCGAAGGCTTCACCCTGATGTTTCTCGGCATGGGCTTTGTGCTGGTGTTCCTGCTGCTGCTCATTTTCGCCATCCGGGGAATGTCCCTCGCCGTCAACCGCCTGTTTCCCGAGCCGCCTGCCGCCCCCAAACCGGCGCCGGCCGCCCCCCCCCCCCCCCCCCCCCTCCCCCCCC
>NZ_GL882709.1:35540-38787 GCF_000195655.1 Klebsiella sp. MS 92-3 | reverse complement strand
CCCCCCCCCAACCCGGCGCCGGCCGCCGTCGCGCCCGCCGACGATTTCGCCCGCCTGAAGCCGGCGATTGTCGCCGCCATTCACCACCATCGCCGTCTTCACCCTTAATTCACGGAGGAATTCATGACCGTTGCCATTACCGATGTCGTCCTGCGCGACGCCCACCAGTCCCTGTTCGCCACCCGTCTGCGTCTCGACGATATGCTGCCCGTTGCCGCTCAGCTGGACGACGTCGGCTACCGCTCGCTGGAGTGCTGGGGCGGCGCCACCTTTGACGCCTGCATCCGCTTTCTCGGCGAGGACCCGTGGGTCCGCCTGCGCGAGCTGAAAAAGGCGATGCCCAAGACCCCGCTGCAGATGCTGCTCCGCGGCCAGAACCTGCTCGGCTACCGCCACTACGCCGATGACGTGGTGGAGCGCTTCGTCGAGCGCGCCGTCAAAAACGGCATGGACGTCTTCCGCGTCTTCGATGCCATGAACGACCCGCGCAACATGCAGGCCGCCCTGCAGGCGGTCCGCCGCCACGGCGCCCATGCCCAGGGTACGCTTTCGTACACCACCAGCCCGGCCCACACCCTGCAGACCTGGCTCGACCTCACCGAACAGCTGCTGGAGACCGGCGTTGACTCCGTCGCCATCAAGGACATGTCCGGCATTCTGACGCCGCATGCCGCCTTTGAGCTGGTCAGCGAAATCAAGAAGCGCTATGACGTCACCCTGCACCTGCACTGCCACGCCACCACCGGGATGGCGGAGATGGCGCTGCTGAAGGCCATTGAAGCCGGGGTCGACGGCGTGGATACGGCGATTTCGTCCATGAGCGCCACCTATGGCCACCCGGCCACCGAAGCGCTGGTGGCCACCCTCGCCGGCACGCCGTACGACACCGGCCTCGATATCCACAGGCTGGAGAGCATCGCCGCCTACTTCCGCGAGGTGCGCAAAAAATACCACGCCTTCGAAGGCCAGCTGAAGGGCACCGACAGCCGTATCCTCGTCGCCCAGGTGCCGGGCGGGATGCTCACCAACCTTGAAGGCCAGCTGAAGCAGCAGAGCGCCGCCCACCGTCTGGATGAAGTACTGGCGGAAATCCCCCGCGTGCGCGAGGACCTCGGCTTCATCCCGCTGGTCACCCCGACCTCGCAGATTGTCGGCACCCAGGCGGTGCTCAACGTGCTGGGCGGCGAGCGCTACAAAACCATCGCGAAGGAGACCGCCGGTATCCTGAAAGGCGAGTACGGCCGCACCCCGGCCCCGGTGAACGCCGCCCTGCAGGCGCGGGTGCTCGACGGCGCCGACCCGGTGACCTGCCGCCCGGCGGATTTACTCAAGCCGGAGCTGGCCGCGCTGGAAGCCGACGTCAGACGCCAGGCGCAGGAGAAGGGCATCACGCTTGCCGAAAACGCCATCGACGACGTGCTCACCGTGGCGCTGTTCCCGCAGCCCGGCCTGAAGTTCCTCGAAAACCGCCACAACCCGGCGGCCTTTGAGCCGGTACCGCAGGCGGAAGCCGCACAGCCAGTGGCAAAAGCAGAAAAACCTGCCGCCTCCGGCGTCTACACCGTGGAGGTGGAAGGCAAAGCCTTTGTGGTCAAAGTCAGCGACGGCGGTGACGTCAGCCAGCTGACGGCGGCTGCTCCTGCCTCTGCACCCGCCGCTGCCGCCCCGGCCGGCGCCGGCACCCCGGTGACCGCCCCGCTGGCGGGCACTATCTGGAAGGTGCTGGCCAGCGAAGGCCAGACGGTGGCCGCAGGCGAGGTGCTGCTGATTCTGGAAGCCATGAAGATGGAAACCGAAATCCGCGCCGCGCAGGCCGGGACCGTGCGCGGTATCGCGGTGAAAGCCGGCGACGCGGTGGCGGTCGGCGACACCCTGATGACCCTGGCGTAAGGACGAGGAACGGAAATGGAAAGTCTGAACGCCCTGATTCAGGGCATGGGGCTGATGCACCTCGGCGCCGGCCAGGCGGTGATGCTGCTGGTCAGTCTGCTGCTGCTGTGGCTGGCGATTGCGAAGAAGTTCGAGCCGTTACTGCTGCTGCCGATTGGCTTCGGCGGCCTGCTCTCCAATATCCCGGAGGCCGGGCTGGCGCTCACCGCCCTGGAGAGTCTGCTGGCTCACCACGACCCGGCGCAGCTGGCGGTGATTGCCGCGAAGCTCCACTGCGCGCCGGACGTCCACGCCATCAAAGAGGCACTGGCGCTGGCCCTGCCGTCGGTGCAGGGGCAGATGGAGAGCCTCGCGGTGGACATGGGCTACTCCGCCGGGGTGCTGGCCATCTTCTATAAGGTGGCGATTGGC
Source organism: Klebsiella sp. MS 92-3 (assembly GCF_000195655.1). NCBI lineage: Bacteria > Pseudomonadati > Pseudomonadota > Gammaproteobacteria > Enterobacterales > Enterobacteriaceae > Klebsiella > Klebsiella sp. MS 92-3. The sequence continues at coordinate 36,486 of NZ_GL882709.1, read as the reverse complement.
TCGGGCATCGCGCCGCTGGTCATCTTTATGGGCGTCGGGGCAATGACCGATTTCGGCCCGCTGCTGGCTAACCCGCGCACCCTGCTGCTGGGGGCGGCGGCGCAGTTCGGGATCTTCGCCACCGTGCTCGGGGCGCTGACGCTGAACTACTTCGGCATCATCAGCTTCACCCTGCCGCAGGCGGCGGCCATCGGCATCATCGGCGGCGCCGACGGCCCGACGGCGATTTACCTGTCGGGCAAGCTGGCGCCGGAGCTGCTGGGGGCCATCGCGGTGGCGGCGTACTCCTATATGGCGCTGGTGCCGCTGATCCAGCCGCCGATCATGAAGGCGCTGACCACGGATAAGGAGCGGAAGATCCGCATGGTGCAGCTGCGCACGGTGAGTAAGCGGGAGAAGATCCTCTTCCCGGCGGTGCTGTTGCTGCTGGTGGCGCTCCTGCTGCCGGACGCCGCGCCGCTGCTGGGGATGTTCTGCTTCGGCAACCTGATGCGCGAGAGCGGGGTGGTGGAGCGGCTGAGCGATACAGTGCAGAACGCGCTGATCAACATCGTGACCATCTTCCTCGGACTGTCGGTGGGGGCCAAGCTGGTGGCGGACAAGTTCCTGCAGCCGCAGACGCTGGGGATCCTGGTGCTGGGGGTGATCGCCTTCTGCGTGGGGACCGCCGCCGGGGTGCTGATGGCGAAGCTGATGAACGTGTTCAGCCGGCACAAAATCAACCCGCTAATCGGCTCGGCGGGGGTGTCGGCGGTGCCGATGGCGGCGCGGGTGTCGAACAAGGTGGGTCTGGAAGCGGACGGGCAGAACTTCCTGCTGATGCACGCCATGGGCCCGAACGTGGCGGGGGTGATCGGCTCGGCGATCGCCGCCGGGGTGATGCTCAAGTACGTGCTGGCGATGTAAGCCAGCCTGTTCCCCCCCCCGGGGGGGGGGGGGGGGGGGG
>NZ_GL882709.1:26505-35478 GCF_000195655.1 Klebsiella sp. MS 92-3 | reverse complement strand
CCAGCCTGTTCCCGCGGCTGGCAAGCCGGCCGCGGAGATTTCTCATAAGGAGACGGTGATGAATGAAGGCATAGCATGCTGTCCGGAAAACCGGACATCAACACGGGAGGCGGTGGTTGACGCCATGCTGGCGTCAGGCGATGAACTTGCACAACTGCAGCCGGCGCTGAACCTGCTTTCGCCCCCGCTGAACGCCACGCCTGGTGAAGCGCTGCTGGCCAGCTGTTATGAGGCCGGCGCTGACCACAACGCTGACGAGGCAACACGGGCGGTGAGCGCCTTACCGGCGGCGGTCGTGCGCTCTGCGACGCCCTCGCTGCAGCGCAGCGGTCTGCTGTGCATGGCGGCCGGGGCGCTCAGCGCCCGGCAACTTCCACTGACGCACAACCGGCTGTGTGACGTGGCGGGGCAGTTCGCCCGCGCTATCCCTGAAGGCGATGAAGAGGCGGGGAGTGGATTTTATACCGTGCGCAGCGTGTCCCTGCCCGTCTACCGGCGGCTGCGGCGGGATAACCATTCTCACAGCGTCTGTCTACAGCAGGCGCTGCTGCATTTGCTGGCCTGGAAGAGTGAGTCGCCCTGGGCGCGGCAGCAGGCGCAGCGTCTGCTCTGGCAGGGTGGCGTGCTGGGTGAGAAGGGGGAATTTGCGCTACTGACGCTGGATGATGAGCTTCGCGAGCGACAGATAGTCTGGCCCGCGCTGAGATCGCTGCTGGCGGTGACCGGGGTTCTGGTCAGATTCCCGGCCGGGCCGGGATTTAGCGATTAACGTGGCTCCCCAAACGGGGAGCGCTATCGTAAAAAATTACTTCGCTTTACCCTGGTTGGCGACGGCAGCAGCTTTCGCCGCGATCTCTTCCGCGTTACCCAGATAGTAATGTTTGATCGGCTTGAAGTTTTCATCGAACTCATATACCAGCGGTACGCCGGTCGGGATGTTCAGTTCGAGGATCTCGTCTTCGCCCATGTTGTCGAGGTATTTCACCAGCGCGCGCAGGGAGTTACCGTGAGCGGCGATGATCACGCGCTCACCGCTTTTCAGGCGCGGCAGAATGGTTTCGTTCCAGTAAGGCACGACGCGGTCGATGGTCAGCGCCAGGCTTTCAGTGGTCGGCAGTTCCGCGTCGGTCAGTTTTGCATAGCGCGGATCGTGGCCCGGGTAGCGCTCGTCGTCTTTGGTCAGCTCCGGCGGAGTGACAGCGAAGCCGCGACGCCACTGTTTAACCTGCTCGTCACCGTATTTCTCAGCGGTTTCCGCTTTGTTCAGGCCCTGCAGCGCGCCGTAATGACGCTCGTTCAGCTTCCAGGATTTCTCAACCGGCAGCCAGGCCTGATCCAGTTCGTCCAGCACGTTCCACAGGGTGTGGATGGCACGTTTCAGCACGGAGGTATAAGCAAAATCAAAGCTGAAGCCTTCAGCCTTCAGCAGTTTACCCGCTGCTTTCGCTTCGCTAACGCCTTTCTCGGACAGATCCACGTCGTACCAACCGGTGAAGCGGTTTTCGTTGTTCCACTGGCTTTCGCCATGACGAACCAGTACCAGCTTAGTTACAGCCATTCTCTCACTCCTCTCTACACGCCATCCCTCGCGCCGCGAACGGTACGCTGAATGTGATGGTGTATGTGTTATTGATTGATAACTATTCTCATTATATTGCCGTGATTTGGCGCACGGCAATGCTTATCCCTAACCATAGCGAAAATAGTGGCGCAGTGTAAGGTGCTTGTAATACACAGGTTATTTTTTTGTCCTTTGGTGACGGAAAATAGAGCAGGTTGCTGAAAAAAGAGGCGGCAGAGAGGAGGGCGGGGACGAAAAGCAGCGCCCCCTGATGGAGGGCGCTGGCGATTATCGGGCGATAAACTGATATTCCGTCAGGCTGACGTACTCCTGGCCCGGACGTAATACACAGTCCGGCTGCGGCCATTGCGGATGGTTCGGCGAATCCGGCAGGAATTCGCTCTCCAGCGCCAGTCCCTGCCAGTCGGCGTAGGGCTCCGTCGTCTGCGACGGGGTGCCGCCGAGATAGTTGCCGGAGTAAAACTGCAGCGCCGGAGCGGAGGTATAGACCGTCATCTGCAGCTTGCCATCCTGCGACCAGACCTGTGCCGCAGGCTGGCTGGCGTCGCCTTTGGCATCCAGCAGGAAGGCATGATCGTATCCCTTCACCTTTTGCTGATCGGCATCCGCGAGGAAGTCGGCGGCGATGGTTTTCGGCTGGCGGAAATCAAAGCTGGTGTTAGCAACATCTTTCAGTTCGCCACCCGGGATACCGTCGCTTTCCACCGGCAGATACCTCTGGGCGAGGATCTGGAGCTGATGCTGGCGCACATCGCCCTGCTCACCGTCGAGGTTGAAATAGACGTGATTGGTCATATTCACCGGGCAGGGTTGGTCCACGGTGGCGCGATAGGTAATCGCGATGCGGTTATCGTCGCTCAGACGATAGTGCGCGGTGGCCTGCAGGGTGCCCGGAAAGCCTTGATCGCCATCGGGCGAGGTCAGGGCGAACAGCACTTCCTGCTCGTCGGCGCGGACAATGCGCCAGCGGCGCTTATCAAACCCTTCCGGGCCGCCGTGGAGCTGGTGGCCCGCGTCGTTTGACGGCGTGACGTTGACGACCTGGCCGTCAAGCGGGAAGCGGCTGTGGCCGATACGGTTGGCGTAGCGGCCTACCGAGGCGCCAAGAAATGCGGCCTGGCGAGCATAGTCTTCCAACTTTGCGCAGCCCAGCAGCGGTCGGCGCAGGCTGCCATCGGCCAACGGCACCTCGGCGCTGAGCAGCGTCGCGCCCCAGTCCGCCACGGTGACGGTCATCCCCGACTTATTGCGCAGGGTCACCTGCTGCCATGGCTGACCGTCCGGGGCCAGCGCGGTGGTTTGCGTTAGCATTGCCCGGCCCCCTGTGACGGTTTGCAGACATAGAATGTCTCTTTAATACCGGTTTTCGCTTCATACTCGTTGGCAACGGCCTGCTGAACGGTATCGACCAGTTCTTCCGGGATTAACGCTACCACGCAGCCGCCAAAGCCGCCGCCGGTCATGCGCACGCCGCCCTTATCGCCGATCGCGGCCTTAACGATCTCCACCAGGGTGTCGATCTGCGGGACGGTGATCTCGAAATCATCACGCATCGAGGCGTGGGACTCTGCCATCAGCTCACCCATCCGCTTCAGGTCGCCTTTTTCGAGGGCGCTGGCGGCTTCCACAGTGCGGGCATTCTCCGTCAGCACATGGCGTACGCGCTTCGCGACCACCGGATCCAGCTCATGGGCGACGGCGTTAAATTGCTCAAGGGTGACATCGCGCAGGGCGGGCTGCTGGAAGAAGCGCGCGCCGGTTTCGCACTGTTCACGACGGGTGTTGTACTCGCTGCCGACGAGGGTACGCTTAAAGTTGCTGTTGATGATCACCACCGCCACGCCTTTCGGCATCGAGACGGCTTTGGTGCCCAGCGAACGGCAGTCGATCAGCAGCGCGTGGTCTTTTTTGCCCAGCGCTGAAATCAGCTGATCCATGATGCCGCAGTTGCAGCCGACGAACTGGTTTTCCGCCTCCTGGCCGTTGAGGGCGATTTGCGCGCCATCCAGCGGCAGATGATACAGCTGTTGGAACACGGTGCCGACGGCGACTTCCAGCGAGGCTGATGAGCTTAACCCCGCACCCTGCGGTACATTGCCGCTGATCACCAGATCCGCGCCGCCAAAGTGGCTGTTCCGCTGCTGCAGATGCTTTACCACGCCGCGGACATAGTTCGACCACTGCTGGGTGTCGTGGCTGATAATCGGCGCGTCGAGAGAGAACTCATCGGTCTGATTGTCGTAATCGGCGGCAATCACCCGCACGGTACGATCGTCGCGCGGCGCACAGCTGATCACCGTCTGGTAGTCGATAGCGCATGGCAGCACAAAACCGTCGTTGTAATCGGTATGCTCGCCGATCAGGTTGACGCGGCCTGGCGCTTGAATGACATGGCTGGCCGGGTAGCCGAAGGCGTCAGCGAACAGGGTTTGGGTTTTCTCTTTCAGACTCATCATTACACTCCGGATTCACGAAAATGGACGTCGCTGACGGCGCGCAGTCGTTCGGCAGCTTGCTCGGCGGTCAGATCGCGCTGAGTTTCGGCCAGCATCTCATAACCAACCATAAACTTGCGGACCGTCGCGGAGCGCAGCAGCGGCGGATAAAAGTGGGCATGAAGCTGCCAGTGGTTATGGTCTTCGTCGTTAAACGGCGCGCCGTGCCAGCCCATGGAGTAGGGGAATGAGCACTGGAACAGGTTGTCGTAACGGCTGGTCAGCTTTTTCAACGCCAGCGCCAGATCGCTGCGCTGGGCGTCGGTGAGATCGGTTATGCGCTGCACGTGCGCTTTCGGCAACAGCAGCGTTTCGAACGGCCAGGCGGCCCAGTAGGGCACCACCGCCAGCCAGTGCTCGGTGTCCACCACCGTGCGGCTGCCGTCGGCCAGTTCGCGCTGCACATAGTCCAGCAGCATCGGCTGGCCCTGTGCGGCGTAATACTCTTTCTGCAGACGGTCTTCCCGTTCCGCTTCATTGGGCAGGAAACTGTTGGCCCACACCTGACCATGCGGGTGAGGGTTGGAGCAGCCCATCGCTGCCCCTTTGTTTTCAAAAACCTGCACCCACGGGTAGCTTTTCCCGAGGTCCGCGGTCTGTTCCTGCCACGTTTTAACCACGTCTTCCAGCGCTCCAAGGCTCAGTTCCGGCAGCGTTTTGCTGTGGTCTGGCGAGAAGCAGATCACCCGACTGGTGCCGCGGGCGCTCTGGCAGCGCATCAGCGGATCGTCACTCTCCGGTGCGTCCGGGGTGTCGGTCATCAGGGCCGCAAAGTCGTTGGTAAATACGTAGGTACCGGTGTAATTCGGGTTGGTGTCGCCGGTCACCCGGGTGTTGCCCGGGCACAGGAAACAGTCCGGATCGTGGGCCGGCAAGGTCTGTTTTGCCGGCGTTTCCTGCGCCCCCTGCCAGGGGCGCTTGGCGCGATGCGGAGAAACCAGAATCCACTGTCCGGTTAACGGGTTATAACGACGATGTGGATGGTCAACGGGGTTAAATACGCTCATGAAGGTTCCTTAGTCTGGATAACCCTGCGGATGACGGGACTGCCAGTGCCAGGTGTCCTGCGCCATTTCGTCCAGGTTGCGCGTTACGCGCCAGTTCAGCTCGCGGTCGGCCTTGGCAGCATCCGCCCAGTAGGCCGGGAGGTCGCCATCGCGGCGCGGCGCGAAATGGTAGTTAATGGGTTTGCCGCAGGCCTTGCTGAAAGCATTGACTACGTCGAGCACGCTGCTGCCGACGCCGGCGCCAAGGTTGTAGATATGCACCCCGGCTTTGTCAGCCAGTTTTTCCATGGCCGCGACGTGGCCATCGGCGAGGTCCATCACATGGATGTAATCGCGCACGCCGGTACCATCTTCGGTCGGATAGTCGTTACCAAAAATGGCCAGCGATTCGCGACGGCCAACGGCGACCTGGGCGATGTAGGGCATCAGGTTGTTCGGGATCCCCTGCGGGTCTTCCCCCATGTCGCCCGACGGGTGGGCGCCGACCGGGTTGAAGTAGCGCAGCAGGGCAATGCTCCACTCCGGCTGGGCTTTCTGCAGGTCGGTCAGGATCTGCTCCACCATCAGCTTGCTTTTGCCGTAGGGGCTTTGCGGGGTGCCGGTCGGGAAGCTTTCGACATACGGGATTTTCGGCTGATCGCCGTAGACGGTAGCGGAGGAGCTAAAGATAAAGTTCTTCACGCCAGCGGCGCGCATGGCAGAGACTAATTTCAGTGTGCCGGTGACGTTATTGTCGTAATATTCCAGCGGCTTGGCGACGGACTCCCCGACGGCTTTCAGCCCGGCGAAGTGGATCACTGCCTCAATGGCGTGATCGTGGAGGATCTCCGTCATCAGCGCTTCGTTACGAATATCGCCTTCAATAAAGGTGGCTTCTTTGCCGCCGAGACGTTCAATCACCGGCAGTACGCTGCGCTTGCTGTTGCAGAGATTGTCGAGGATCACCACCTCGTGTCCCTGCTGCAGCAGTTGAACGCAGGTATGACTTCCAATGTAACCGCTACCACCTGTAACCAGAACTTTCATGATTCGCTCCATTCGGCTTATCGTTTGTGAGGAAGATAGCATATCAAAGAAGTGAAAAGTGTGACATAGGGCAAGTTAGTGGAATCGTTTACACTTGGGGTGTAAATAACGTAAATTTTATATTTTTAATTTTAATTCAATGTATTAGGTTTGTTTGGCGCTATTTTTCTGAAAAATACCAGGGATCTTTCGATCCCCGGCAGGGGGCGTCAGGCCACAGGGCCGAGCTGATAAGTGTAACCGTCTCCACTGGGAACGAACGCCAGGCGATGGGTAATACAGTCCGGGGCATCTTCTGCATGGTGCGAGACAAACAGCAGCTGTGTGGCCCCTTCGCCAATCAACACGTCGACAAAGCGGCGCACCAGCTGGCGGTTGAGTGGGTCCAGCCCCTGCAGCGGTTCATCGAGGATCAGCAGGGTTGGATGCTTCACCAGCGCGCGGACGATAAGCGCCAGCCGCTGCTGGCCCCACGACAGACTGTGAAACGGCGCGTCGGCGGTGCGCTTATCGATGCCGAGAATATCCAGCCATTGCTGCACCAGCTTATGCTGCTTGTCGGAGACCGCCTGATAAATGCCGATCGAGTCAAAATAGCCCGACAGGATGACGTTGCGGACGTTGGTGCTGACCCGGTAGTCCAGATGCAGGCTGCTGCTGACGTAGCCGATATGCTTTTTAATATCCCAGATGGTCTCACCGCTGCCGCGCCGGCGGCCAAAGAGCGTGAGATCGTTGCTGTAGCCCTGCGGATGATCCCCGGTGACCAGGCTCAGCAGCGTAGATTTACCGGCGCCGTTGGGACCGACGATCTGCCAGTGTTCGCCTGGATTCACGGTCCATGAGAGGTGATTGATGACCGGGCGATCGTTATAGGAGACCACGCCGTCGTTGAGCACGATACGCGGCGCCGAGTCTGCCAGCGCATGACGGGCCGGTGGGACATCCGGCTCCGGCAGGGTGATGCCGTCCAGTTTTTCACTGTGCGCCAGCTGGGCGACCAGCGCCTGCTGCAGCAGGGAAGACTTCTCGCCGGTCTCGCTGAGGGTGCAGTCAGCCAGCACGCCGGCGAATTGCACAAACTCCGGGATCTCATCGAAACGGTTGAGCACCAGCACCAGGGTGATGCCGGCGCTGTGCAGGTCGGCCAGCAGGGCAGCAAGCTGCTGGCGGGAGTTGACGTCGAGACCGTCGAAAGGTTCATCGAGGATCAGCAGTTGCGGATCGGTCATCAGGGCCTGACACAGCAGGGTCTTACGCGTTTCCCCGGTCGACAGGTATTTAAACCGGCGGTCCAGCAGGGCGCTGATGCCAAACTGTTCGGCCAGGCGCGCGCAGCGGGCAGGATCTTTCACCTCATCCTGGATAATCTCCGCGGTGGTGCGGCCGGTGTCTTCTTCGCCTGGGCTGAGCAGGTCGGTGTTATTGCGCTGCCACTCGTTGCTGACCAGCTTCTGCAACTGTTCGAAGGAGAGGCGGGTCACGCGGGAGAAGTGGCTTTCGCGCTGGCCGCTGAGCAGGGTCAGGTCGCCTGCCAGGGCCCGCGCGAGGGCGGATTTGCCGCTGCCGTTGCTGCCGACGAACGCCCAGCTTTCACCCGCCGCCACGCTCAGGTGGTCTATTTTTAAGGTCTTTGTATCGCTCAGGCGAAACGTGCCTTGCGAAATTTGCAATGATGACATGATGTATCCCATTTTTTGCAGCGATGTGCATCAGGGATACGACTTCAGGCGCGTAATGTCAATGGGGTCAGCATAACGTCGCGAGAATGATGCGATCGGCATTGAAGTAAGCGATCGCCTCCGTTCCTTCCGCCAGGCCAGCGGCCTGCGCCTGTGGCAGGGTGGCGCACAGGGTTTGACCGTCCGCCAGGGTCATCAGTACTTCGCACTGTCCGGACCCGCATTCGATATGACTGATACGTCCCGACAGCTGGTTATCGGCCTGGCGGGCTGCTGCGGGATCGAGGGTGATGCCGACCCATGGCGCTTTGAGCAGGACCAGCACCTCCTGGCCCTCATCGAGTCCCAGCTTCTCAGCGCTTTGGGCGGTGATGGCGACATTCAGGCGGGTTTTTCCGTCAGCCAACAGTACTTCCACGTGCTGCTGCACCTGCTGGCGATCGCGGCCGGTAATGGTGCCGAACCACTGGTTGCGGGCGCTGGTCTGCAGGGAAAAGCGCGAGATGGCCGCCAGCAGGCTATCCAGCGGCAGGGCATCGTCATCGCTGAGTACATCAAACGCTTTCTGCTGGATCTGCGCCAGCAGATCGTACAGCTGGATCAGACGCTGCCCGTAGCGGGTCAGCACCGCGCCGCCGCCGCCCTTTCCGCCGGTGGCGCGATCCACCAGCGGCTGTTCGCTGAGCTGGTTCATCTCATTGATGGCATCCCAAGCGCTCTTATAGCTGATACCCGCATGCTTCGCCCCCTGGCTTATCGAACCGGTCTGGTCAATTTGTTTGAGCAGGGCGATCCGCCGCGGATCGGCAAACAGGCGCTGCTGTAGCTTAAGGGTAAGAAGAATTTCGGCCTGCATAATCGTTTCCTGACAAAAAAGGGTATTGTGACCGATAGTCGCCCACTTGCAAAACCTCTCTGCGCGGTTGGTCATTACCCACCGCACAAATGGGACGTGTTTTTTCGGCTGAAATCGTTACAATCAGGAAATCATACTATCTGGAGTGAACCATGTTAGAGCTTTTGAAAAGTCTGGTTTTTGCGGTCATCATGGTACCGGTGGTGATGGCGGTCATCCTGGGACTGATTTACGGTCTTGGCGAAGTGTTCAACCTCTTCTCCGGCGTAGGCCACAAAGATCGCAGCCAGCAAAATCACTGATTTCCCGGCGCCCGGTTTAACCG
>NZ_GL882709.1:7178-26433 GCF_000195655.1 Klebsiella sp. MS 92-3 | reverse complement strand
TTCCCGGCGCCCGGTTTAACCGGGCGCTGTGCTATTTCCCTCCTGTATCATTTCCCTTCGTTTTATTGTCCTGTATCACTATAAAAACGCTTCGCATATCGTTATATTATCGACTACATAACGCATTGACAGGAGAGTAAGATGGCAGGTTCTTGGTTACGCGGGGTTGTCGGGGTATCACTCACGCTGTGCGTCGCGGGTCAGGCGCTTGCGGCAGAGGGTAAAGTGACCGTTTTCGCCGCCGCATCGTTAACCAACGCGATGCAGGATATTGCCCAGGCGTACAAGAAAGAAAAAAACGTCGAGGTCGTGTCGTCGTTTGCCTCGTCTTCGACGCTGGCGCGGCAGATAGAAGCGGGTGCGCCAGCGGACCTGTTTATCTCCGCCGATCAGAAATGGATGGATTACGCGGCAGATAAAAAGGCCATCGATCCGGCAACCCGCGCCACTCTGCTTGGCAACAGCCTGGTAGTGGTCGCGCCGAAAGCCAGTGCGCAGGGGGCGATAACCATTGATGAGAAAACCGACTGGACCAGCCTGCTGAAAGGAGGCCGTCTGGCGGTGGGCGATCCACAGCATGTCCCGGCCGGTATCTATGCCAAAGAGGCACTGCAGAAACTCGGTGCCTGGGAGACGTTGTCGCCGAAGCTCGCCCCGGCTGAAGACGTGCGCGGTGCGCTGGCGCTGGTGGAGCGCAACGAAGCGCCGCTGGGGATTGTCTATGGCTCCGATGCCGTGGCCAGCAAGGGGGTGAAAGTGGTCGGCACCTTCCCGGAAGCCTCGCATCAGAAAGTCGAGTACCCGCTGGCGATTGTCGATGGGCACCGCAATGCGGCTGTGAGCGCCTTCTATGACTACCTGAAAGGGCCGGAAGCGTCCGCTATCTTTAAACGTTACGGATTTACCACCCGCTGATGTTTCTGAGCGAACCCGAATGGCAGGCGGTGCTGCTGAGCCTGAAAGTCTCCTCCCTGGCGGTGGCCTTGAGCCTGCCCTTTGGCATCTTTTTTTCCTGGCTGCTGGTCCGGCGCACCTTTCCCGGCAAGGCCCTGCTCGACAGTATTCTCCATCTGCCGCTGGTGCTGCCTCCGGTGGTGGTGGGGTACCTGCTGCTGGTGGCCATGGGGCGGCGCGGGTTTATTGGCAGCTGGCTGTATGACTGGTTCGGCATCAGCTTTGCTTTTAGCTGGCGCGGGGCGGTGCTGGCGGCGGCGGTGATGTCTTTCCCGCTGATGGTGCGCGCCATTCGCCTGGCGCTGGAAGGGGTGGACGTCAAACTGGAGCAAGCGGCGAGAACCCTCGGGGCCAGCCGCTGGCGGGGATTTTTGACCATTACGTTGCCGTTGACTCTGCCGGGGATTATTGTCGGCACGGTGCTGGCCTTCGCCCGCTCGTTAGGGGAATTTGGCGCGACCATCACGTTCGTTTCCAATATTCCCGGTGAAACGCGCACCCTCCCTTCGGCTATGTACACCTTGATTCAAACCCCGGGCGGGGAGGGGGCGGCGGCCCGCCTCTGCCTCATCGCCATCGGTCTGGCGCTGGTTTCGCTGCTGATTTCGGAATGGCTGGCCCGCGTGAGCCGCCAGCGCATGGGAGGATAATGATGCTGGAGCTGGACTTTACCCAGCCCCTCGGTAGCCACTGCCTGCAGATCCGTGAAACTCTGCCCGCCAGCGGGATCACCGCCGTCTTTGGCGTCTCCGGCGCGGGCAAAACCTCGTTGATTAACGCCATCAGCGGCCTGACCCGACCCCAGGCGGGGCGGATCGTGCTCAATGGCCGGGTGCTGAACGACACCGCGCAGCGTATCTGCCTGGCGCCGGAGCAGCGCCGTATCGGCTATGTCTTTCAGGATGCGCGCCTGTTTCCCCATTATAAAGTGCGCGGCAATCTGCAGTATGGGATGGCGAAATCCATGGTCAGCCAGTTCGATAAGCTGGTGGATCTGCTGGGGATTGCGCCCTTGCTGGATCGTCTGCCGGGCCGGTTATCCGGCGGCGAAAAGCAGCGAGTGGCTATCGGCCGCGCCCTGCTGACCGCGCCAGAGCTGCTGCTGCTGGATGAGCCGCTGGCCTCGCTGGACATTCCGCGCAAACGCGAGCTATTGCCCTACCTGCAGCGGCTGGCGCAGGAGATTCATATTCCGATGCTCTACGTCAGCCACTCGCTGGATGAGATCCAGCATCTGGCCGATCGTGTGCTGGTGCTGGAGGCCGGTAAGGTGAAGGCTTTCGGTCCGCTGGAGGAGGTCTGGAGCAGCAGCGTGATGCACCCCTGGCTGCCGGCGGAACAGCAGAGTACGATCCTTAGCGCCACCGTCGCCGCGCAGCACCCGCAGTATGCGATGACGGCCCTGGCGCTGGGGGACCAGTTGCTGTGGGTCAACCGGCTCGAACGTCCCGCAGGCGACACCGCACGGATCCGCATTCAGGCGTCGGACGTTTCGCTGACACTGGCCCAGCCGTCCGGGACCAGCATCCGCAATATCTTGCGCGCCGAGGTGGCTCAGTGTCTGGAGGTCAACGGACAGATTGAAGTGCAGCTCAGAGTGAGTGGCCGTCTGCTATGGGCCAGGATTAGCCCATGGGCGCGGGACGACCTGGCGATAGCGCCAGGTCAGCAGGTGTTTGCCCAGATCAAAAGCGTGTCGATCGCCGCCTGATTACAGCAGTTGGCGGTAGATAAACTCGGCGATGCTGGTGGACTCATTGTCGCCGATGACTATGTTGGCGCGGGCTTTCACCTCGTCCACCGCGTTGCCCATCGCCACCCCGGTGCCCGCCGCTTCCAGCATGCTAAGATCGTTGTAGTTATCGCCGAAGGCCACCACATCCTGCATCGACAGCCCCTGGTCGGCCACCCATTGCGCCAGGCGTTTGCCTTTGCTGTTGCCGGCGCGCGCGATATCCACCTGATCGTGCCACGACCATTCGCACTCGAGGCCCAGCGTCTCGCCAACCTGCTGCGCAAACCGCTGCAGGCGGGGAATGTCGTCATCGGTGAGAGCGAATTTCCATACCGCGTTAACTTCGCGAACCGCCTGCGCCAGCGAATCGACCTGAGCGAAAACTGGACGCTGATCTTCCGGTAACGCCTGCGCCCAGTTGCGGGTGCGGATCACATGCCCGGTGGGGTGTTCATAAAGCATCGCGTCGTCCACATATGCCAGGCCGTGGATCTGCTGTTTGGCGAGCATGGCAGTGAGGCTTACCGCTTGCTCTACCGGCATAGGATCGGCGGCCAAAACCTTTTTTGCGTGATAATCATACAAATAGGTGCCATTACAACAAATTGCAGGTGTATCGAGAGCCAGTGCCTGATAAAAAGGATGGATAGCGACGTGATGACGTCCGGTGACGACGATGACCTGATAGCCTGCCTCTCTGGCGCGGGCCAGCGCCTCCAGCGACGCGGGCAGAATGGTTTTTTTGCTGGTAAGCAGGGTGCCGTCTAAATCCAGGGCAATCACGCGTGTTGTCATGTGTTATTTCCGGTTGATGTTGAAAAGTGACCTGGCCATGATGGTACACCGCCGTGGCGTCAGGACCAATTTTTCCACATCTGCCGTGAATGTCTGTATGCCCTTTGTGCCGCCGTCCGGCGGAAATTCGGCGGACGATGCGAGTATCATGGGCGGATGTCTTATAATTTTCAGGGTGCTGTTATCCTGAAAATGAAAATTCCACGTGCAGTGAGGGAAGGAGTAGTCATGAAACAAACCGTTTATACCGCCAGCCCGGAAAGCCAACAAATCCATGTCTGGAGTCTTGAAGCGGACGGCAAACTGACGCTGGTGCAGGTGGTTGATGCCCCAGGGCAGGTCCAGCCGATGGTGGTCAGCCCCAACAAGGAATTTCTGTACGTTGGCGTTCGTCCGGAGTTTCGCGTGCTGGCCTATCGCATCACGCCGGATAACGGGGCGTTAACCTTTGCGGGCGAAGCTGCGCTGCCGGGCAGCCCGACCCATATCTCTACCGATCACCATGGCCGTTTTGTCTTCAGCGCCTCCTACAATCAGGGCTGTGTGAGCGTGACCCCGCTGCACGATGGCCTGCCGGGCGAAACCATCACCGTGGTGGAAGGGCTGGAAGGCTGCCACTCGGCCAATATCTCCCCGGATAATCGCACCCTGTGGGTGCCGGCGCTGAAGCAGGATCGCATTTGCCTGTTTACCCTCAGCGACGATGGTTTCCTCTCGGCACAGGAGCCCGCGGAAGTGACGACCGTCGAGGGCGCCGGTCCGCGTCACATGGTATTCCATCCCAACCAGCAGTATGGTTACTGCGTCAATGAGCTAAACAGCTCGATTGACGTCTGGGAGCTGAAAGATCCTAAGGGCAACATCGAATGTGTACAGACCCTGGATATGATGCCGCCTGATTTTAGCGGCGTGCGCTGGGCGGCGGATATTCATATCACCCCGGATGGCGGTCATCTTTACGCCTGCGATCGTACCGCCAGCATCATCACGGTGTTCAGCGTTTCGGAAGATGGTAGCGTGCTGGCGGTGGAAGGCTATCAGCCTACCGAGACCCAGCCGCGCGGCTTTAACCTCGATCACAGCGGTAAATATCTCATTGCCGCCGGGCAGAAGTCGCACCATATCGCGGTGTACGACATCGTCGGTGAGCAGGGACTGCTGCAGGAGAAAGGCCGCTATGCGGTTGGGCAGGGGCCGATGTGGGTAGTGGTCAACGCCCACTGAACCGCCATCAGGTAAAAGAAAAAACCTCGCCTTAGCGAGGGTTTTTTTGCTCAGAGCGGACAGGCTCTGCGGAGAAGGCGTTGTCCTGGCGGGCCAGAAGCGTGGCGACGTTAGATATCGTCCATGGTGTAGCCAACGACAATCTCCAACGTTTTTCGGATCACGTCCGCGGTCACCACGTCATCGGTGGTTTCCAGCGCCTGAATCAGCCATAAAATAATGGCCTTATTGTTCAGGTGACCCTCGGACTGGAGAATACTGTTGATGGCGAGCGACATGACGGCGGACTCATCAACCAGTTTATCACCGGCGTTACGGAAATAGTCGGAGAGCGCGGTGTCCTGCAGTCTTGCGTAAATATCTGGTTGCTGATGCATAGTCTGTCTCATCACATTCTCACTCTGTTTAATTCACCATGGTTGGGATAATCAGTGGATCTTTTTAGCTTCCGACGGCATGCTGTCTGGCGCCAGCGAACCTCTGGTTTCCCAACGGCCATTGATTTTCTTTACCTGTAAAGGCGCGTACTTCCGCTGACGGATAAGCTTCGCGCAAATTTCTTCGATCACGGCAGCGATGATCTTTCTACGCTGGCGATCTGGTTCTGTCGCCTGCATTAACCGAAGTCGAACCAGCAGGGTCGGGGTGGTAATCGGGCGATTCGTTTTCAGAAGCGCTAGAACCGCCTCGCCGATGATTTCATCGGTTATTTCCTCAGTTTCACTGTTATTCATAACCGTCTCTATGCATGCCACCCTTTTCCTGAATAGGCGAACGGGCATTCAGGTCAGCAGCAGGTTTGTGGAAGCGATCGCCCCTCATCTGCTACTGCGGCGCTGCAACAGGCGACGATCGATGACGTTATTCCTGGCCAGCAAACAGCAGACCAATTAAGGTCTGATAGTGGCTCTCTTCCTCCGGCGCGCGAGCGCGGTCCAGGCGGCTCAACAGTTTGGTGCATAGCGCTTTGCGGTTGAGATGACGCCCTTCGTTAAGAATATCCATCACGATCTGACCCAGGGTTTCCTGCTGGGAAGGCAAAGATGCTTTGTTGAAATACTGGGCAATTGCGTTCGCTGTATCTGGAATGTAACCATTCTGCTGCATATGTGCTCCTTTCATTTCATTCATCTGTTAACTGCCATTAAACTTATACAATAATTATTAACCTGTACACACAAAGTTGCACAATAATGATTCATGTTAGTTTAACTATATGATTTTTAATTGTTTAATTTTTTTTTGACTGGCGCGGTTCTGGCTTGTAAAGGTGGGGTTTAGCGTTGCATGTTGTACAAGGAAAGAAAAAAAGGGAAAACCTTGCACAAAAAAGGGATTTTTAGTGTATCTTTTTTGTTAAGACAAAACGTAGTTTTACGAGACCCTTAGCCTGATAACTGCTACTGTGAATGCTTATCCCTCCCATCTGGAATCACTATGCTAACCACCATCATTTATCGCAGCCATATCTGCGACAATGTCTCATTCAAATCGATCGAGGCCATGGTCGCCAGGGCAAACGAAAGAAATGGGCAGGCGGACGTCACCGGTATTTTACTTTTTAACGGGACGCATTTTTTTCAACTCATTGAGGGGCCTGAAGAAAAGGTTCAGGATATTTATCAGCATATCTGCCAGGATCCTCGCCACTATAATCTGGTGGAGTTGCTTTGCGATTATGCGCCGTCCCGTCGTTTTGGTAAGGTCGGGATGGAACTGTTTGATTTACGCGAACACGATCGCGAGGAAGTTCTGCAGGCGGTGATGGACCGGGGGACGTCAAAATATCAGCTCACCTATGATGACCGGGCGCTGCAATTTTTCCGTACTTTTGTCGAAGCCACAGAAAAAGCGAACTATTTTGAGATTCCTTCCGCAGATAGTTGGGTTTTTATTCCTGATAAGGAGACGTTCTATCCTGATACCCCGATTATCGATAATACGGAAGGTTGTTCCTTTGCCTTCCAGCCGATTGTCGACCCTTTCGCCTGCGAAATTATTTCGTGGGAAGCGCTGTTGCGTACACCGGACGGGCAATCCCCCGGCGCCTATTTTGCCGGGCTGACCGGGGACGATATTTATCTCGCCGACCTGCACAGTAAACGGGTGGCGTTGTCGCTGGCGGGAAAATTAGGTTTACGTAATAAGGCGTTAAGCATTAATTTACTGCCGATGACCATGGTCAAAGCGCCGAATGCGGTGGCTTTCCTGCTCGACGAAATTAGTCGCAATGACCTTATTCCGGAGCAGATTATTGTCGAGTTCACTGAGCGGGAAGTGATTTCGCGGATGGACGATTTTACCGATGCGGTGCGCAAACTGAAGGGCGCGGGAATTAATCTTGCCATCGATCACTTCGGCGCCGGGTTTGCCGGGCTATCGCTGCTGGCGCAATACCAACCCGACAGAATTAAAATCGACCATGAGCTGATACGCAATATCCACCAGGACGGACCGCGCCAGTCGATTGTACAGGCGATTATCAAATGCTGTACTTCTCTGGAGATTGCGGTCTCAGCCGTCGGCGTTGAGCGTGCTGAAGAGTGGATGTGGCTGGAATCAGCCGGTATTTCACAGTTTCAGGGCAATTTGTTCGCCAGCGCGCGCCTGGGGGGCCTACCCGCCGTCGCATGGCCGGAGAAAAAATGAACCACCGCGAAATCAACTAAACATTTTTTCATCTTTTTTCCCGGGCGCTGTGAGCCGCAACCTGATATCTTTATCTGTACAAGAAAATAGAGTTGTACAGGATGCCTGAATTCGTTAGTTTAGGTATTAAGGTATCAGGTTGATGTGAGGCTGCTATGGCGTTTTACAGTATCGGTGAAGTCGCCGAACGTTGCGGAATCAATCCGGTCACACTGCGCGCCTGGCAGCGTCGTTACGGTCTACTGAAACCGCAGCGTAGCGAAGGCGGGCATCGACAATTTGATGAAGAAGATATCCTGCGTATCGAAGAGATCAAGCGCTGGATAGAGCGCGGTGTATCAGTAGGGAAAGTCAAAGCGCTGCTGGAGGATAACCTGCCGGCGGCGCGCGACGAATCCGCGCATCTTCAGGAAGAAATGATGTCCATTCTGCGTTATATGCAGCCCGCCAGAATCCGCGCCAAATTAATGGCGCTCAGTCATCAACACCCCGTCGACACCCTCATCGATAGCCTGTTAGTGCCGGTACGACAGCGTCTCAAGCTGGATCAGAATACCTCGCTGGTGATTAGCAGCATGCTGGACGGCCTGTTAATTGACTGCGTAGCGTTGTTTCTCGCCGAAGCGCGTAAAAAAAATGGCAAAGAGACGCTGCTGGTGGGCTGGAGCAATGAGGACAGGACGCGTCTGTGGCTGGAGGCATGGCGTCTTTCCCAACGCGGCTGGCATGTCAACGTTCTCGCCGAACCGCTGGAGTCGCCGCGGCCTGAGCTATTTCCCGGGCAGCATATTTTCGTCTGGACCGGACGTGCCGCCACGCCTCTGCAGGAGGAGTTGCTCAGCCACTGGCAGGAGCAGGGCTTCAGCATCCATTTTCACGGCCAAAATTAAGCGCCCCGATCCGTGGTGCGGATCAGGGCTTGAGTGCTGGGTTACAGGTGAATCTGGCTCCAGGATTTGAACGTTTCGCTGCGGCTGATATTAAAAAAATCGGTTCTACCGCTGCAGCCGAGCTTTTTAATCAGATTCAGCCGGATCTGATAAATGGTTTTTATATGCAGGTTTAGCGACCGGCCAATGCTGGCGACCGCTTCGCCATTGCTGATAAGTTGAATAACTTTCTTTTCCCGCTCGGTAAACTGCACCGAGGCGCCTGGCGCCGGATGGGTTTTGTAATAGCGGGTGGGTTGATGCAGAAATATCTTTAACTCTTCCGGCGTCGAGTTGGCCGGTAAGCGCAGCATAGGCAGTTCACTAAGAAAATTAAGATCGTTGCCTTCGGTTAACAGAATAAATAATGTATCCCGCCGATTATAGTTGTGCTGCAGTACCGCGAAATAATTGTCGCTGGTGAAGAAAACATGTTTTTTGCGGAAGTAAGATGCCGGCAGGCTATTCAGGATCAGCGACATCCCATAGAGAAGAAAACCATTATCAAACCACAGATCGTAATGCTCAGAACGATAGCAAGTATTATGGTGTGACATTTTTTTGCCTCAGTTAGCCGATAGAGACCCAGGCGCGCCGGTACAGCAGGTCGAAGCCTGCTGCCAGCACAGTGGGTTTATTTAATGATGAGGTTTGCTGTACAGCATATCCAGCGCCTGCAGATAGAGATCGGAAAGTATTTCGTTACTTTCCGTTTGCAGACGATGCTGGATTTCCGTAATCATCCGCTCATTATTTACCGTTCTGTGCTGCTTAATGAGCGTATTCTCAATATTCTTCATCAGGGCCGAATTGAAGACAAACTCTGCTGGAATGGTATTTTTAATATGCATAGCTCGAACTCTCCCACGTATAAAGCAAACAGACAATAAAAGTCGCAGCGTACCGTTGGTACGCGCCAAGTCACGAACAGGAAATGTATAACCAGGAACCACCGTCCGACTCGCTGCGCAATCGTCAAGCTTCCCCGCTTTGTTGCGCAACAAGCAGTTAACACTCCAAAACTATAGACGCTGATTTCACTATGTACAACTTTTTTCATTACTATATGTACAACGTAACGGCTTATTTTTTGTGTGTGTTTTAATTTGTTGATTTATAATAATTTTATTAAGTGATAACTTGTACAGAAAAGTCGGGTTGTGCAGGATTTAGCTGTAAAACCAGCGGGAAGAAGCTGATGATGGTAGAAGAAAGCCAATTGTGAAAATTCTGTCATGGCTGGCGAAATGCATGAAATTGCGCCGACGCGCGAAGGGGTAAACAGCAACGCTGTCGTCGACAGGTGGCTTTCTTCCGCGTCGGAGTCTGAGCATAGCGGAAAATATGATGAGGCTTTGTCTGCTTTTTGCACAGTAAGGTAAAGGGGTAACGTCTGCCATGTCGTAAACGGCCCATTCGATTTGTTGGCGAATAAGGGCTGTGCTACGCTTTTTGGTAACGACGCGGCGGTTTGGCATCGTTATTTTTCCCCCATTTCCCTGTCGAGTCTTATACCCCTGTCACGACCGGTAAATACGGCAAAAGCTTTCTGTCCCTGGACAGGCCTTGAGGACTGAGGAGGGAAAATGCGCGGCAAAAGCGTGATGCTCCTGGCCGGGTTAGCCTCTCTCGCGCAGGCGAACGAACTTAACCTCTATTCTGTGAATACCGGTTCCTATGTTTACCATCTGACCAATAATCACGGACAATATACAGAGAATTTCGAAAATCATTTTTTCTCAGTGGAGCGGAAATTCTCTGCAGACTCCAAATACAGCCTTCTGCTTGGCACTATGAATAACAGCTTCAACGATCGCTGCCTGGCGCTGGGGGTGAGAAGAGACTGGTACCACAGCGGCAGCGGGTGGACCTTCAAAGGCGTTTACGGCTATACCGGCGAATTCTTCTTCGACGCCTTCGAGCATTGCGGCGATCATGGCTCCTATAAAGACTTTAAGGACGCCACGGGGATCGGCTTTTCACCCTATATCTACCACGCTATCCAGTATAACTTCACCGATTATTTCGCCGTTGAAAGCGGCATTATTATTCCCAGCGTGTTTGTGATCAGTATCCAGTGGAGCTTCCGCTAAATCGTCCCGTTGTCGGTTACAAGGTAATCACCTTCCTGAGCAGCGTACTGGAGAGCGCGGCAAGGGAAATGAGCACCGACAGGACAAAGGTCAGCGCTATTACCCCCAACTTGGTGGCTAGCGAGTGCACAGGGATGAGCATCACCAGCAGGTGAAACACGGAATAGTGGAGGATATAAACCCCGGTCATCGCTTTACTGACCGTCGCCAGCACGGCCTCTTTCCACTCGCGGTTCTTTTTAAACTGCACGGCGTTAGCGGCGATCACCAGCAGGACGATCAGGATATAAATTTGCGATCCCGTGAGAATGAACGCATTACGATCTGCTTTAAACAGGGCGAAGAAGAAATGGCGTTCATAAAACCAGGTAAATAAATAGACAAAGGGCAGGGCGATAATCGACCCTTTAATCACCTGTGGGTTGCGTATCCACTCCGCGACCTTTGGATCGTTAAACAACTGCCCGGTTAAATAAAATAGTAGCCATGTCCACAGGCGATACTGCGGCGGCAAACTGAAAAGATGTCTGTCCGGGTAGATCACCGAGAGCAGGTCGTAACCGTAGGAGCAGCACAGCAGCGTCAGGAGCACGGCGAAAAAGAGCCCGCGCCGCTGGCTGAGCCAGGCGATCAAAGGATGAAAGGTATAGATGACAATCAGGGCGAAAATAAACCAGGGCTGGATCAGGTAGCCGCGCTGGTAAGGCTCCCAGACATAATAGACCGTCACCCAAAACAGAAAGACGATGACCACGCTTTTAATTTTACCAATTTGCCAGTTGGCATCGTGGCGCGTCTGCGCATCAAGATAGCCGGCCACGACAAAAAACAGCGGCGTCGCGATGGTCGAGATAAATGTCAGCAGCCCGAGGATCCAGTGATAGTCATAATCAAAGCGATCCCAGGTGTTATAGATGGTGAAAAAGGTCACCGCTGTCATACAGCCTAATGTCTTGATAATGCTCAGACCGGTACTGTTCATCGTTGAGGCGTCATATCCTTATGGTGAAAGCAGGCGTAAATCACCGGCAGAACCAGCAGCGTCAGCACGGTGGCAAAGGCGAGGCCGAACATGATCACCACCGCCATACTCTGGAAAAAGACATCGCGCAGCAGCGGGGCCAGGCCAAGTACGGTGGTGAAGGCGGTCAGCAGGATCGGCCGCAGACGAGAGGTTGCCGCATCAATAATAGCTTGTCGTTGATCTTTCTCCTGTTTTTGTTGCTCTATCTCTTCTACCAGCACAATGCCGTTACGGATCAGCATACCGCTCAGGCTGAGCAAGCCGATTAAGGCCATAAAGCCGAAGGGGATGCCGGTAAGCAGAAAGCCGGGTGTGACCCCGATCAGCGCCAGCGGAACGGTCAGCCAGATGGCGACGGCGTTTTTCAGCGAACTGAACATCAGCACCGTTATGATAAACATCACCAGATAGCCAAGCGGCAGGGTTGTAAACAGTCCCTGCTGCGCCTCACTGGAGTTCTCGGCATCGCCGCCCCATTCGATACGGTAGCCGTGGGGCAGCGGCAGTGCGTCAATGCGCGGTTTCACCCGCGCGAGAATATCACCCGAGGTTTGGCCGCTTAGCGGGCTGGGGTCGGTCTGGACCGTCAGCACCCGGGTACGATCCCGGCGGAGGATCAACGGATCTTCCCACTCCAGGGCGAAACCATTGATGACGTTACTCAGCGGGATATATTGCTGGCGACTCTGGCTCCAGACCAGCACATTATTCAGATGGTTGGCATCCTGACGTTCTGCTTCCGGCGGCCGGACGATCACTGGCAGCAGATCGGCCCCTTCACGATATAACCCGGCGCGACTCCCGGAGAAATTCATCTCCAGCGCGTTATCAATATCCTGTTTATCCACCCCCAGCTCGCGTCCCAGCGCCGGGGAATACTGCGGGCGGATCACTTTGCTGCGGTTCTGCCAGTCATTACGCACGCTGTCGGTCGCCGGGTCCGCGGCGAGGATATCGCCTACCTGACTCGCCAGCGCGCGCAGCGTATCCGGGTCTGGGCCCTTAATGCGCACCTCAATCGCGCTATCTCCGGAGGGGCCGAACATAATGCGTTTGGTGCTGGCGTTAACCTGCGGGTAGTTTCTGGCAATCCAGTCCTCCACGTGGCGGGTGACAGGGGCGATGCCGCGTTGATCATCCATCCGCACCATAATCTGCGCGTAGTTGCTGTACTGGCGCTGCCCGCTGTAGGTGAGAATGAAACGCATACTGCCCTGGCCGATGGTGGAGACGGTGGTGACCACCCCCGGCTGACCGGCTATCGACCGCTCGATATCCCGGGTCATCTTCTCCGTGGCGTTTATATCGGTACCGTAGGGTAGCCACAGGTCGACAAAGAATATAGGCGTATTCGATGACGGAAAAAAATTCTGCCGAACAAAGGTAAAGCCCCAGATCGCTCCGGCTAACAGCGCACCCATCAGCACCAGGGTCAGGGTCTTTTGCTGCAGCAGTATTCGCAGCGCCTGCTGATAGCCACGGTAAAAGCTGCCGCGGTAAGGATCGGCCTTTTCCTCCGCGGCGGCGGCCGACGGGGCGTTTTTAAACAGCCACCACTTAATAAGCACCGGGGTGATGGTCAGAGCGGAAAACCAGCTCAGCATCAGGGAGATCAGCAGCACCTGGAACAGCGATTTGCAATACTCCCCGGTAGAGTCCTGGGAGAGGCCAATCGGCGCGAAGGCGAGGATGGCGATGATCGTCGCGCCAAGCAGCGGCAGGGCAGAGCGACGGATCACATAGTTAATCGCGCCCAGCAGCGGAGAGCCTTGCTGACGGGCGATGAGCACCCCTTCGACAATCACAATGGCATTGTCCACCAACATACTCAGGGCAATGATTAGCGCTCCGAGGGAGATCCGTTGTAGTTCGATCCCCCAGATATACATAATAAGCAGGGTGCCGAGAACGTTGAGCGCCAGCGACAGAGCAATAATAATCCCGCTGCGCACCCCCATAAATACCAGCAGCACGCCGACGACAATCGCCAGGGCCATCAGAAAATTGGTAATAAAGCCATTGACCGAGTGGGCGACCTCAGCTGCCTGATCGTAAAAAATAGCGATGTCGATGCCCGCCGGTTTGTCGGCGGCCATCTGCTGGAGGCGGGCCTCGAGAGCGTGGCCGACGTCAATAACGTTGACGCCAGGGATAAAAGAAACTCCCATGGTCACCGCCTGGCGCCCGTTGGCATGATAGATACTGGCCGGCGAGTCGGTTAGCCCGCGCGACAGCGTAGCAATATCCCGCAGTCGGGTGGTGGCGCTGGCGCCGTGAGGGCTGACCAGTAGATCTCCCAGCTCATCGATGCTCTGAAACTCACCGGTGGGGTGGAGGCGGATCGATTCGCTGCCAACGCGGATTTCCCCGGCGCTGGACACCACGTTGAGTCGGGTCAGGATTGCGGCGAGCTGGTTGAGGGTGATCCCGCGCGCCGCCATCTTCGCCAGCGAGATATCCACATTGATCTGCTGCGGAATGACGCCGCCGATAGCGACTTTACCGACCCCCGGCACCAGCACCAGCTCCCGGCGCAACTGTTCGGCATAGCGCACCAGCTCCGGGTTGGTAAAACTGTCGCCCGAGATAGCGAAGAAAAAGCCAAACACATCGCCAAAGTCATCGTTGACGAAAGGGGGGACTACGCCAGGGGGGAAAAGGCGGCTGGCGTCACCGACCCGGCGACGTAGCTCATCCCAGATTTGCGGCAGCTCGCTGGAATGGTACTGCGAAGCAATATTCACCGTAATTTGCGATAAGCCATTCGAGGAGATGGAGCTGACGTTATCCAGCGAGGGAAGCTGCTGAATCGCGTTTTCCAGCGGCAGGGTAACCTCCTCTTCCACCTGCTGAGCGGACGCGCCAGGGTAGTGGGTGACGATCACCGCCGTTTTGATGGTGAAGGCGGGATCTTCCAGGCGGCCGATATTGAGCAGGGCGAGCAGGCCACCCACCCCTAACAGCAAAATGACTAACCAGACGCGGGTCGGGTTGTTAATAAACTGACGGGAAATATCCATTTATAATCCTCGTTCACGCGTCCAGACCCGCACCGGCTGCCCGGCATGCAGCTCGCTCACGCCCGCCGCAACCACCTGTTCACCCGCGCGGAGACCGTCGGTGATCGCCACTCCCTGCGAAGTCACCTCGCCGACGGTGACCTTACGCTCCTCAAGATATCGATGCGCGTTATCGCCTTTCACCACCCAGACTACCGGCTCGTTCTTTGGCCGGTTATCGGGGTTAAACACCGCCTCCGCTGGCACAATGAGGGTTTCCCGTCCGGCGCTGGCCGGTAAATTGCCGAGATTGACCGTCACGGTGCCGCTGACCCCGCCGACGGCGGGAAAATCATCTGGCCGCGGCATGGTTAACACGATCTGCCAGGTGAGGGTGCTATTGTCGCTGCTGCCGGTATGCTCTTTGTATTCCGCGGTAAACTCGCGGCCCGGCAGGGTATTGATCCTGACGACGGGACGGTAGGCGGTATTGCGGATATCCAGGGAGGTGAACAGATTTTCGGGAATGCTGAAGACCACATCCAGCAGGTCGGTCCGCGTCAGGGTGATCACCGGTTGGCCGGCGGCGACCACCTGATGGTTGCGGATATGCACGCCGGCGGCAATCCCGCTAAAGGGCGCGATGAGGCTCATTTGCGCCAGCTCTTCGCGAGCGATTTTTAAGGCCGCATTGGCGGCATCGCGATTGGCGCGCTGCACGTCCATCTCCGCCTGGGAAATCGCCTGGCGCCCGGCCAGAGTCTGGAAGCGGTCGAACTGACGCTGGGCGAGAGTGGCCGCCGTTTGCCGCTCATTGACCCGTTGCTGGGCCTCGCGGGCATTCAGGCGCGCCAGCGTTTGCCCCTGGGCGACGCTTGCCCCCTGACGAATATCTAGCGACTCCACCTGGCCACCCCGCTTAAACGACAGTTCGGTGGAATCGCCAGACTCAATGCGTGCCGGAAACGTTCGCTGCTGGGTATTGCCCACGGCGGTCACCTGCGCCACTTTAACCATGCGCGGGGCGGACTCGACGGTGGGTGCTTTCTGATCGCAAGCGGTTGTAAATATAATAACAACCGGGATGAGAGAAAAATAACGATTCACAATATTCCCCTCAGATTCAGGATTTATTTTACATTTTTATTACATGGCGCCTGCTTATTCTGCGAGAGCGGCGACGACCAGATAAGTGAAGAGCCCCACCGCTGTGCAGGCGACAATGGCCAGCGCGACAAACAAACCCAGGCGTAACAGGCTATAACCCAACATAATTTCCTCCCTTTACTCCCACCCGAACCGTGAATGTCATTTAATTCGGCCCCCACTGTGACCACCGGACATTCGGAGCGGCATGCCTGCTTGTAATCAGCATAGTCGGAGAAAATATGAAGTGTTAAAAAAGAGAATGCCGCGAGCGTTGGCGGCATTGAGGGGAAAGCGCAGGAGATCCGCAGGGAATATGCGGTTTTTATAATATTTTTCAGTCTATTAATCCGCCATTTTCTAATGTTAATTTTCCTGTGCTACGTTTAATAACATCTATTCCGCTCGCCGCTTCTGTTGTTGAGATTTCGTTCCTCCCCAAGTAAGGGGCTATTCATCACTACGCATTGTATTGGTAATAAAAGGATTATCTCATGTATAAAAATATCGTTGTTCCCGTTGACGTGTTTGATGCGGGCCTGGCCGACAAAGCGCTCTCTCATGCGAAATTCCTCGCCCAACATTCTGCCGGGCAAATTCATCTTATCCATGTTATTCCGGCCTTTTCTCCTGTATTAACCCGCGGATTTATCTCTGATGCCCGAAAGATGGAAGACCATTTGCTTAATACCGCTAAGGAAAAGCTGAGCGAGCTGGTGAAGAAAAATGGGCTTGCGGAAGACGCCAGCCATCTTTATGTGCGCAGTGGCAATGTTCGCGATCAAGTGATTGCCCTGGCCGATGAGCTGAAAGCGGATGTGGTGATTGTCGGTTCGCGCAATCCGGGGATCCAGACTCATCTGCTGGGCTCGGAAGCGGCCAATATCGTGCGCTATGCCCATGTACCAGTGTTCGTTGTGCGCTGATGATGGCGGGATGTCGCCCTGACTTCCGCTTCAGAAATCGAGGGAAAGAGTATGAATACAGATAAACCGGGGGCGCCCTATTATCAGCGCTCCGTCGAGGAGACTCTCGCCAGCGTGCAGAGTTCGCCGGAAGGGATTAGCGGAACAGAGGCGGCTACGCGCCTGCAGCAGTATGGCGAAAACGCCCTGCCGCAGAAGCCGGGTAAACCCGCCTGGCTGCGTTTTATTGCGCATTTTAACGATGTGCTGATCTACGTCCTTCTGGCGGCAGCGTTGCTCAAGGCGGTGATGGGCCATTGGATCGACATGGCGGTGATCCTCGCCGTGGCTGTGGTCAATGCGCTGATCGGCTTCATTCAGGAGAGTAATGCGGAAAAATCGCTGCAGAGTATCCGCAATATGCTGTCCAGCGAGGCGGTGGCGATCCGTCAGGGCAACCATGAAACCATCCCCACCACCTCGCTGGTACCTGGCGATATCGTGGTGATCCGCGCCGGCGACCGTATCCCCGCCGATCTACGGGTGATTGAGGCGCACAACCTGCGGGTGGAAGAGGCGATCCTCACCGGCGAGTCGACGGTGGTGGATAAAATCACCGACGCGCTGGAGGGCGATCTGCCGCTGGGCGACCGGGTGAACATGGTCTTTTCCGGGACCACCGTCAGCGCCGGCGGCGGCGTCGGCGTGGTGACCGCCACCGGCGCGCAGACCGAACTCGGCCATATCAACCAGATGATGGCGGGTATTGAGAAGCACCGTACCCCGCTGCTGGTGCAGATGGATAAGCTCGGCAAAGCGATTTTCGCCATTATTCTCGCCATGATGGTGGCGCTGTTTATCTTCAGCCTCGCGCTGCGGGATATCCCGATGGGCGAGCTGCTGCTGTCGCTGATTAGCCTGGCGGTAGCCGCGGTACCGGAAGGACTGCCGGCGATCATCTCGATTATTCTGTCGCTCGGCGTGCAGACGATGGCGCGCAAGCGGGCGATTATTCGTAAGCTGCCGACCGTGGAAACCCTCGGCGCCATGACCGTGGTCTGCTCGGATAAAACCGGCACCCTGACGATGAACGAAATGACCGTCAAAGCGATCATCACCGCCGACTGCTGCTATCGGGTGGAAGGCGACAGCTACGAGCCGCAGGGGCGGATCTTCCTCGAGGGGAGCGATGAGCCCGTGCAGGTTCAGCCCGGCACCGTGCTGGAGACCTGGCTGCGCACCATCGACCTGTGTAACGACAGCCAGCTTACCCAGGATGAGCGCGGTCTGTGGGGGATCACCGGCGGGCCGACCGAAGGGGCGCTTAAAGTGCTGGCGGCGAAAGCGCAGCTCCCGGCGGTGGAGGCCCGTCTGGTGGCCAAGATCCCCTTTGACTCGCAGTACAAATATATGTCGACCCTGCAGCACATCGATGGCAATGCCCGGGTGCTGATCACCGGTGCGCCGGACGTTATCTTCGCCATGTGCCGCGAGCAGATGAGCCGCCACGGCGCGGTGCCGTTCGAGGCGCAGTACTGGGAAGAGGAGATGGCGCGCTTCGCCCGTCAGGGACTGCGGATGGTGGCGGCGGCCTGTAAGCCGGCCAGCCTTGATGCCACCACCCTCAACCATGAGGACCTGCAGGAGGGACTGATTTTCCTCGGCATCGCCGGGATGATGGATCCCCCGCGTCCGGAAGCCATTGACGCCATCCACGCCTGCCAGACCGCCGGCATCCGCGTGAAAATGATCACCGGCGACCACCCGCAGACGGCGATGAGCATCGGCCAGATGCTGGGGATCACCAACAGCAGCCAGGCCATGACCGGCTACCAGCTGGAGCACATGGACGATGCGGCGCTGGCGAAGGCGGCGGTGGAGTACGACATCTTTGCCCGTACCAGCCCGGAGCATAAGCTGCGCCTGGTTAAAGCCCTGCAGGATAACGGCGAAGTGGTCGGCATGACCGGCGACGGCGTTAACGACGCGCCGGCGCTGCGCCAGGCCGACGTGGGTATCGCCATGGGTATCAAAGGCACCGAAGTCACCAAAGAGGCGGCCGACATGGTGTTAACCGATGATAACTTCGCCACCATCGCCAGCTCGGTAAGAGAGGGCCGTCGGGTCTATGACAACCTGAAGAAGACCATCCTCTTCATCATGCCGACCAACCTGGCGCAGGGGCTGCTGATCATCATCGCCCTGCTGGCGGGGAACATTATTCCGCTGACCCCGGTGCTGATCCTGTGGATGAACATGGCGACGTCGGCGACGCTCTCCTTCGGCCTGGCCTTTGAGGCCGCAGAGCGCAACGTGATGAACCGTCCGCCGCGTAAAACCGGCCAGCATGTGATGGATGGTTTCGCCGTGTGGCGAGTGGCTTTCGTCGGGTCGATGATCGCGATTGCCGCCTTTATCCTTGAGGCCTGGCTGGCGCCGCGCGGCCACAGTCCGGAGTTTATCCGCACCGTGCTGCTGCAGATGCTGGTGACGGCGCAGTGGGTCTACATGATCAACTGCCGCAGCAGCGACAGCTTCTCCCTGAGCATGGGTCTGCTGCGCAACAAAGGCATCTGGCTGGTGACCGGCGTCCTGCTGCTGATGCAGCTGGTCATTATCTATGTCCCGCTGATGCAGAGCATGTTTGGTACGGAAGCGCTGCCGCTGCGCTACTGGTTTGTCACTCTGGTCATCGGCGTCGCCATGTTCCTGGTGGTGGAAATCGAGAAGCGTCTGACGCGCCGGTTCCGCAAAACGGCCTGAACAATCTCGCCCCCCCCCCCCCCCCCCCCCGCGCGCCGC
>NZ_GL882709.1:6243-7056 GCF_000195655.1 Klebsiella sp. MS 92-3 | reverse complement strand
CCTCGCGGCGGGCGCGCGTTACTGTCGCAAGGATCCTCTATGATTAAAACCTTCCGCTTTGCTCTGCTGGCCTGCGGTCTGGTCGTCGGCGCCCTGACGGCGACCGCCGCGCCGGCGGTGCCGGTCCGCGTCGCCACGGTTGAACTGGCTCCTCATGCTGAAGAACGCGCTATCCCCGGGCGGGTCGAGGCGATCCGCGCCGTCGACATTCGCGCGCGCACCGAAGGGGTGATTGTTCAGCGCCACTTCCAGGACGGCCAGTATGTTACCGAAGGCGACCTGCTGTTTACCCTCGACGACGCGCAGCCCCGCGCGGCGCTGGCTCTGGCGCAGGCCGAGCTGAAAAGCGCCGAAGCCTCATTACGTCAGTCGCAGCAGTTGCTCACTCGCTACGAGCGGCTTATCAACAACCACTCCATCAGCCGCAACGACGTCGATACGGCCCGGATGCAGCGCGACGTCGCCGCCGCTGCCGTACAGCAGGCCAAAGCCCGCGTCGAGGCCCAGCAGATTGTGCTCAGCTACACTCAGATTGCGGCGCCGGTGACCGGTCGCGTGGGACATAGCGCCTTTCACGTCGGGACGCTGGTCAATTCGTCCAGCGGCGTGCTGGTGGACATTGTGCAGTTGGATCCGGTGCGGGTCTCGTTCGCCCTCGACGAAGCCGCGTTTTTCAGCAAAACCGGCCAGCACGCCGATATCCACGCTCTGAAGCAGGCGTGGCTGGCGCAGATTGAGGTTGATGGTAAACGGCGCGACGGGGTGTTGACCTCTATCGATAACCGGATCGACGCCCGCACCGGCAGCGTAGCG
>NZ_GL882709.1:5120-6132 GCF_000195655.1 Klebsiella sp. MS 92-3 | reverse complement strand
GGGGGGGGGGGGGGGGGGGGCCGAGTTTGCCAATCCGCAGCACCGTCTGCTGCCGGGCGGCAGCGTGACGATCCTGTTCCGTCCGCAGGAACTGCCGTCGCGAGTGATGGTCCCGGCCGCCGCCGTGCAGCAGGATCCGCAGGGCTTTTTCAGCTGGGTGCTGAAGCCGGACCACACCGCCGGGCAGCGTCGTCTGACCCTCGCGGGGCAGCAGGGGCAGCAGGGGCAGCAGTTTGCGGTCGAGAAAGGGCTGCAGGCGGGCGAGCAGGTGATCACCGACGGCGCGCAGCGGTTGCGCGAAGGCGCCGCGGTGCAGGTGCTGAACTAGCTAAGGAGAAGGGATGCTGACCTTTTTTATCCGTCGTCCGCGATTTGCCATGGTGATCGCGCTGCTGCTGACCTTTGTCGGCGCGGTGTCGCTGAAGCTGATCCCGGTGGAGCAGTACCCGGCGATCACCCCCCCGGTGGTGAACGTCAGCGCCAGCTGGCCGGGCGCCAGCGCGTCAGACGTGGCGGAAGCCATCGCCGCCCCGCTGGAGACCCAGCTCAACGGCGTCGATCATATGCTGTATATGGAGTCCACCAGCTCGGATGAGGGGACGTACCGCCTGAGCATAACCTTCGCGGCGGGCACCGATGCCGACCTGGCGGCGATCGACGTGCAAAACCGGGTGGCGCAGGCGCTGGCGCAGCTCCCGGCGGAGGTGCAGCAGAATGGCGTCCAGGTGCGCAAGCGCGCCAGCAATCTGCTTATGGGGGTAAGCCTCTACTCGCCGCTGGGCACACTGACGCCGCTGTTTGTCAGCAACTACGCCAGCACCCAGGTGCGCGAGGCGCTGGCCCGCCTGCCCGGCGTCGGCGAGGTGCAGATGTTTGGCGCCCGGGATTACAGCATGCGTATCTGGCTGCGCCCGGACCGCATGAACGCGCTCAACATCACCACGGATGATGTCGCCCAGGCGCTGCGCGAGCAAAATGTGCAGGGCGCGGCGGGGGGGGGGGGGGGGGGGGG
>NZ_GL882709.1:2507-5015 GCF_000195655.1 Klebsiella sp. MS 92-3 | reverse complement strand
GGGGGGGCCCCCCGCCGGTATTTAACGGCCAGCAGCAGACGCTGACCATCAACGGGCTGGGGCGTCTGAACGAGGCGGCCAGCTTTGGCGAGATTATCCTCCGCCGCGGCGCGCAGGGGCAGCTGGTGCGCCTCGCCGACGTGGCGACCATTGAGCTGGGCGCCCGCAGCTACAGCTCCGGCGCCCAGCTGAACGGTAAAGCGTCGGCCTATCTGGGGATCTATCCGACGCCCACCGCCAACGCCCTGCAGGTCGCCAGCGCAGTGCGTGCGGAGCTTAACCGCCTGCACACTCGCTTTCCGGCGGATCTCACCTGGGAGGTGAAGTTCGATACCACCCGCTTTGTGGCGGCGACGATCAAAGAGATCGGCGTCTCGCTGGCGCTGACCCTGCTGGCGGTGGTCGTGGTGGTGTCGCTGTTTTTGCAGAGCTGGCGGGCGACGCTGATCGTAGTGCTGGCGATCCCGGTGTCACTGATCGGCACCTTTGCGGTGCTCTATCTGCTGGGCTACAGCGCCAACACCCTCAGCCTGTTCGCGATCATTCTCGCCCTGACGATGGTGGTGGATGACGCCATTGTGGTGGTGGAGAATGTGGAAACCAAAATGGCGGAAGGGCTGGATCGCCTGCAGGCCACCGCCCAGGCGCTGCGGCAGATCGCCGGGCCGGTGATCGCCACGACCCTGGTGCTGCTGGCGGTGTTTGTGCCGGTGGCGCTGCTCCCGGGGATCGTCGGCGAGCTGTACCGGCAGTTTGCCGTGACGCTCTCCACCGCGGTGGCCCTGTCGAGCCTGGTGGCGTTAACCCTGACCCCGGCCCTCTGCGCGCTGCTGCTGCGCCCGCGTCCCGCCCGGCCGGCGGCGGTGTGGCGGGCGTTTAACCGTCTTCTCGACGGCACCCGCGACGGCTATGGCCGGCTGGTCGGCTGGATGAACCGCCGCCCCTGGCTGGCGCTGGCGGCGACGGTGGCGGCAGGCGCGCTGGTGGCGTTCAGCTTCACCTCGATGCCGAAAGGCTTCCTGCCGCAGGAAGATCAGGGTTACCTGTTTGCCAGCGTGCAGCTGCCGGAGGCGGCGTCGCTGGAGCGTACCGAAGCGGTGATGGCCCAGGCGCGTAAACTGCTGATGGCTAACCCGGCGGTGGAGGATGTGATTCAGGTGTCCGGGTTCAACATTCTCAACGGCACCAGCGCCTCTAACGGCGGGTTTATCTCGGTAATGCTCAAGGACTGGCATCAGCGGCCGCCGCTGGATGCGGTGATGGCGGATATTCAGCGCCAGCTGCTGTCGCTACCCGAGGCGACGATCATGACCTTCGCGCCGCCGACCCTGCCGGGCCTGGGCAATGCCTCGGGGTTTGATCTGCGCATCATGGCGCAGGCTGGTCAGTCGTCGGCGGAGCTGGAGCAGGTGACGCGGGAGATCCTCCAGCTGGCGAACCAGCATCCGCAGCTGAGCCGGGTGTTTACCACCTGGAGCAGCAACGTGCCGCAGCTGACCCTGACGGTCGACCGCGACCGGGCGGCGCTGCTGGATGTGCCGGTGGCGCAGATCTTCAGCAGCCTGCAGACGGCGTTCGGCGGCACGCGCGCCGGCGATTTCAGCCGTAACAATCGTGTCTATCATGTGGTGATGCAAAATGAGATGCAGTGGCGTGAGCGGGCTGAGCAGATTAGCGAGCTGTACGTCCGCAGCCGCGACGGCGAGCGGGTGCGGCTGAGCAATCTGGTCACCATTACGCCGACGGTGGGGGCGCCGTTTATTCAGCAGTACAATCAGTTCCCGTCCGTGTCGGTGAGCGGTTCAGCGGCCGAGGGGGTCAGCAGCCGCACGGCGATGGCGGCCATGGAGCAGATTTTGCAGGCCCATCTGCCGCCGGGATATGACTATGCCTGGAGCGGGATCTCCTGGCAGGAGCAGCAGACCGGCAATCAGGCGGTGTGGATCGTGCTGGCGGCGGTGGCGATGGCGTGGCTGTTCCTGGTGGCGCAGTATGAGAGCTGGACGCTGCCGGCGAGCGTCATGCTCTCGGTGCTGTTCGCCATCGGCGGAGCGCTGCTCTGGCTGTGGACCGCGGGCTATGCCAACGATGTGTATGTTCAGATAGGGCTGGTGCTGCTGATCGCCCTGGCGGCGAAGAATGCGATTCTGATCGTTGAGTTCGCCCGCAGCCGGCGCGAGGAGGGGCTGTCGATAGTCGACGCTGCGCGCGAGGGGGCTACCCGCCGCTTCCGCGCGGTAATGATGACCGCGGTGTCGTTTATTATCGGCATCATGCCGATGATGCTCGCCACCGGCGCCGGGGCGCAGAGCCGGCGGATCATCGGCACCACGGTGTTCAGTGGGATGCTGGTGGCGACGATGGTTGGCATCCTGTTTATCCCGTCGCTGTATGTACTGTTTCAGCGTATGCGCGAGTGGGCGCATCGGCGGGGGTAAGCGCGGCGCTACCGGTCGGTAACGGGGATACTCCAGGCTGCAACGACTACCGGGCGGTCCCCCCCCCCCC
>NZ_GL882709.1:0-2400 GCF_000195655.1 Klebsiella sp. MS 92-3 | reverse complement strand
GGGGGGGGGGGGGGGGGGGGGGGTGGGGGGTTGTTTTGTTTCGGTTTGTTTTGGGGCGTGAGCCCCGCCTTATCTGCCGACCTCCGGTTCGCCGATTTCAGCGGGAATCGGCCCTGCTGCACGCCCGTAGATTTCAGGGGCCATACCATAGCGAACAGACTCTGTAGACCCGGTAAGCGCAGCGCCACCGGGCAAGGACATCGGGCACGGCGGCAATACCTTGCCCGGCCTGTCGTTAATTTATTCACTCTCCTGGCTGGAATGGCCGTCCCCAAACGCGCCCGCTATTTTCTCTCCACCGTTATCATGGTCACGAACGGATGATACTGCCACGGCACGCTGCCGCCTTTGCGGTACATCTTCGACAGGGTGCCGTCGAGATAAAGCATCTGCCGCACGCCAAGCTTTGACTGCGCATAGCAGGCAAAATCGTAAAAGTTGGTCTCGCGATCGCTGAGCATAAACACCACCCGGCCCTGCTTATCGATACCAACCCCGTTGCGCAGCTTGCGCGAACTGGCGGAGGGCTTCAGTCGCCAGTTGATGACGCCATTTTCAATCAGCATCGGGCCGGACTGCACCGCATAGCGGATGGCGGGAGAGGGTTTGTACGCCGGCAGCGGCACGATTTTCGCCCGGCCGTTTTCCACCAGGAATACGCCGCCGGGGCGGATAAAGAAGTTCCCGCCGCCGGCGGAGCGGTTGACCGGCGTCAGCCGTTTGCCGTCTTCGATATACAGCCCCAGCGGCGCGTAGGCCTTATCGTAAATGCCGCCGTTCATCGCCATCTGCACCCGGCCGTCGCCATCGATACCCGCCAGCAGCGAACGCAGGGAACCCCAGGCTTTGCCGTGCCGATCCTGCCAGTACATCGCAATGCGCTCTTTCTGCGCATCCACCCGATAGCTCTGCAGGGTCAGCGTCGGGTCGGTGAGGGTACAGGCGGCGCTGGCGACGGCGGCCAGGGGCAGCAGCGCCAGAGGGAGCAGGCAACGTAATAACATGGGCAGTCCTTTCTATAGTCTGCGCCGAGTATACCCGCCTCGCTGCCTTATGCCGCCCAAATCTCACAGTGTTTTTGCACCAGCCCGGAAAGCGAACCGCCGTTGGCGATAAAGTCGCGCATCTGCTGCGCCTCGCTGTGCGGCGATTTCGCCTGGCGAACCACCGCCTCCAGCGCTGCCGTCGCCTTCAGCTGATGGGCGAAAGGGGCCAGCCGGTCGGCGAGCTGCAGGATCTCCTGGCGGATGCTGCGCTGCTCCCCGCTGCGCACGTCGGTGAGGGTCCCGTCCAGCCCGTAGCGGCAGGCCTGATAGCGGTTAAAGGGGTACAGCAGATAATCATCAGGCTGGTGCTTAAAAGGGCGCTCCGTCAACAGCCAGCAGGCCAGGGTCTGAATAAAGCCGGCGATGTGGATCGCCTGGGCAAGGGTCAAGGGGGTGTCCATCACCCGCACCTCGACGGTACCAAACTGCGGGCTGGGGCGAATATCCCAGTGCAGATCCTTCATGCTGTCGATCATGCTGGTGTAGCTCAGCTGGCGGAACAGGCGACGAAACCCCTGCCAGTCGGCCACCCACGGCATCGGACCGTTGTCGGGATAGGAGGAGAAGCGGTTCAGGCGCGAACAGGCGAAGCGGCTGTCGGTACTGTCAAACCACGGTGAGGCGGCGTTAAGGGCGATGAAGTGCGGTACAAAGCGCGACAGGCCATGCAGCAGATAGATGGCGTCGTCACCGCTCTGGCAGCCGACGTGCACATGCTGGCCAAAGACCGTCGCCTGCTGTGCCAGATAGCCAAAATGCTCGACGGTTTTGACATAGCGCGGGTTATCGCTGATTTGCTGGCGCTGCCAGGCATGAAAGGGGTGGGAACCGCCGCCGCAGATCTGCAGATGATGGCGCAGCGCCGCGCGCTGGACCGCCTGCTGGATGGCGCTGAGCTGGATTTGCGCATGGCTGATGTCGCGGCACACCCCGGTGGCGATCTCCAGCATGCTCTCGGTGATGTCGTGTTTGGCTTCTCCCACGGTCAGCTCATGCTGGACGTCGGCAATCAGCGTCGAGGCATCCTGGCTGAGATCGTAACCCGGCGGGTTCACCACCTGCAGCTCCAGTTCGATACCGAGGGTAAAAGGATCGGAGCGGTGAAAATCGGCTAAAGGCATAGTCTCTCCCGGTCGATGTGTTCCCTGAAGTATATACCCGTCACACATTTACGTTGGCTTTGCTACGCAGCTTATCCATTCGCCTCGCGCCGCATCCCGCGATATTAGGCGACGCGTCAGGTCAATTGTTGCCCCCGTTCTCTTCGCCAACCCGCTGGCGGCCAAATTTGCGCGAGCCCACCACGCACAGCACCACGCCCAGCGTGACCGCCAGCATCAAGGGGCTGACGGTT
>NZ_GL882708.1:0-594 GCF_000195655.1 Klebsiella sp. MS 92-3 | reverse complement strand
CCGGTAACGGGTATCCCTACCGCGACATTTATCGGAGGGCAGATCATGCATCGGGCGTCAGACATCAATCAGGCATTCCGCGAGTCGGTATTGCGCAACTCCAAAGGCTACCAGTACCTGCACACAAAGGATTTTGTGTCAGCGCTGCGCCGGCGTGGGCTGCACTTTACCGACTCAGAGGCTAATGCGTGGATATCTAGAGAGCAGACGTACTTTGTCGACAAAACCACCGACCATAGCGAAAACCGTTTGTGGATGATGGCCAACATGGGGAGGGTTCTGTAATGGGATTTCCATCACCCGCGACGGACTACGTCGAGCAGCGACTGTCCGTAAACTCGATCTGCAATGTCGGGCCTAACACTCGCGTTTTCGAAAGGGATGGCGGTTATGTTGTGCTGGATATCTCCCTGAAGCCAAAGCAGGGTAGTCAGGTTTTAATCCAGCACGGCGGCGGGACGGAACTTGCCACATTGAGAGGGCGGTCGCTGATAACCGAAGATGGCGAAGCAATTGAAGGTGAGGCCTTGGATGATGTCACTGTCGCAGGCGTCGTGACGCATATCATTTGTGATGTGCGAAGCGATAGCCTGG
>NZ_GL882707.1:0-7921 GCF_000195655.1 Klebsiella sp. MS 92-3 | reverse complement strand
CCGACGATGCAGGTGGGACCGTGGTCCCAGAGAGAATATTCAGGCCAGTTATGTTTTCTGGCCTGTGAGAAAGGAAATGAAGTAAAGGGAGATAACCGTAGACTAAAGCGTGTCCGCATTAGACTCCTGGTTTCTCAAGCTCCTTAAGAATGGCTTCTATTTTCTCTATACACTCCGCAGGAATGCGGGACTTATCCAGGTTAAGCACCATTTTATCGCCCTTATACAATGCTGTTGCCCCTGGAGCAAACTGATGACGTGAGCTCAGATTAACTCTTGATGCGGGAGATTGTTTCAGTACGGATGTTAAAAGACTAATGACCTCTTCAGCTTCAAAGATTAGTCCCGCTTTCTTCTGATCGTGGAGAGTCTCAGCCTGCTGCTTCAGTAATTCTTCTTTATCTGCAAAAGCCTTCTGAAGGGCTTCACCTGACCGGGCAGACAGTTCTCCAGGATGTGCAAACAGGGCAACAACGGATTTAGGCAGTTTGGCCGTATTAATACAGCGGGTAATGATCTTACGAGAAATGTTTTCCGCATCGGCAAGCGCAGAAATATTTCCTGCAAACTCATTCTGCAGCCGGCTTGTATAACGCAGGCCACGTTCATAAGCACTCGTCGGCCGATAATCGTTACCCAGCCGGGACAATGCAGCCATCTGCTCATCGTCCAGTTCACCAACCAGAACGCGATAATCACTTTCCGTCAGGATTGCGGCTTTACGGCGACGGCTGCCGTCTGCAATTTCTATGACATCAGAAACCCGGCGGCCGAAAGCTGGAGTCTGCTGACCGGTCAGTAAAAATGAAGGTATGAGATCATCCAGAGCATCTTCGGTAAGTAGTTCCTGATCACGCTCATTTCCTGACCATACGCGTGAGGCGCTCTCAACAGAGTCTCCCCGGAGCACCTCAAGGGTAAATTTTACTTCCCGTCCACATACCGGAAGAGAGATAGCATTACCGCGGGCCATAGCACCCACGCGCGCAATTAATGAATCCACCATCGGCGCGGCCGGCGCCGGTGATGAAGTATCTTCAGTCGATTGAGTATGTGTGGTATGCCTTGGAATGACAGGGGCACGCTTCATTATCTAATCTCCCAGCGTGGTTTAATCAGACGATCAAAAATCTCATTACAAACAGGTTCCCAGATTGAAAGTGCGTTTCGCCATGCGCCGGTCGAAGAACGTTGATCAATCGCCTGTTCGAAAACGGTTCTCATGCGGATCTGGCCTTTACCAACTTCATCGGTTTCACGTACCACATTTTTAAGAACCATGCTTCCCCATGCATCGCGAATTTGTTCTTCCATCCACGGTGACTGCGAACCATTGTTATTACTGTATTTGGTAAGGAGAATACGGACATCCGGCTCAAAGCCTTTAAGATCCACATTCCTGAGCAGATCACGAAGCATATCGAAAAACTGCAGTGCAGAAGTGTAATCGAACAGCTCTGCCGGGGTGGGAACAATCAGCACATCAGCAGCGCATACGACATTGATCGTGCCAATACCGAGGTTCGGTGCGCTGTCGATAACAATCACATCATAGTCATGAGCGACCGTTTCAATAGCAAGGCGGAGCATCAGATGCGGGTCGGTGGGCAGTTTTCCTTCATCAAATTTGCCCATCAGTTCAGTTTCAATGCGATGCAGTGCCAGGCAGGACGGAATGATATCAAGGCCAGGCCAGCAGGTTGGTTTTATCGCATAACTGGCATCATCCTTTTCACCAAGATAAAAGGGCAGGAGAGTATCTTCCGCGTGTATATGAAGATCGGGCACCCATCCGTGATACATCGAGGCTGTGCCCTGAGGATCATTACCCTCGACAAGCAGAACGCGTAATCCTTTCAGGGCCAGGTCCTGAGCCAGGTGAACAGAAACGGAGGTTTTGTAAACACCACCTTTGTGAGCAGCAACACCAATCACCGGCGGAAACGCATCTTCAGCACGGCGCAGTCGTGTACCAAATACATCCCGCATGTGATTGATTTGCTCGATGGTATAACCAACGCGTTGCTCAACTCTTCCACGGGTTTCCATATCAGGGTGAGGCAGCCGGCCAGCTTTCTCGGCATCCCTGATAGCCTGAGATGACACGCCAACTAAATCAGCTGCTTCACCAATCCTCCAGCGCCGGGTTATTTTCCGGGCTTCCGGACTGTCATCATTAAACTGCGCAATGGCGATTGCTTTCGTCATTTCATGACCAGCACTTATGCACTGGTTGAGTGTATCCATGAGTCCCATACTGAACATCCTTTAATCATCACTTTGCATTATTTTATTAAATCTTGGAATTTATTGCAAAGCAACAATAAAAACGCAAAGTGCACGAAAAAGTGCAAAGTGAACCGCATTGGGTGATGCAAAGACCGCAGGGGAGTACAAAAGAGTACATACCGCAGCCAATATTAATCACTGCCGCTCGCCGCAGTAAGCGATCTCACGGAGTGAGAAAGCGGCGAGGAAGCGGAAAATCACAGAATTCACAGATTGCACGTACGTCGGGTTGCTTAAGATGGCTCGGGATCAGCCAGTTATAATGAAATTGACTGCGATATGTAATATATTGACTGTGGCATGATACTTACTGTATCTGTGTCGAGAAAGAGGAAAGACGACTCAGCATACCGCAGTCAATGTTTCATTGTTGTACCTGTAGATCTCAATCTTCCAGAGCGTATTCAGGAAAATCAGGCCAGGGTTCTGGATACCTGGTGTGGCGCTTCCGGCCTTGTATCTGAGTTATTCAAGGTCTCGATCCAATAATTGATCCCAAGGAGATCATAGTGAGATCCAAAAGAGATCCCCGGATCGCTCCAGCATGCGCTGTAACTGGCTTTAACGTCTGTCTGGATCGACTGCGGAATGTAAAATGTTGACTGTTATATGCATAATCTAATACTGTGATATGCAACGGTATTTACTGAGGTATGTATATCCGTTGACTGCGATACGTATTACTACATCCTTTTGTGGATAACCGTTGAGGATCAAGATGACGAGCGAAAATAACAGCTTACTTCTGAACCTTCAGGAAGTTGATAAGACAACCGGCGAAGTTGTTAAGCTGGATGTCAACAGCACCAGTACCGTGCAGCCAGTAGCGCTCATGAGACTCGGTCTCTTCGTCCCAACTCTGAAATCAACAGGGAAGAGCAAGGCGAACCGGAAAAACGTTACAGACGCGACTGAGGAGCTTGTACAGCTGTCTATTGCCAAAAGCGAAGGGTACACTGACGTTAAGATCACCGGTTCGCGTCTTGATATGGACACGGATTTTAAAGTCTGGCTGGGGATAATTCGCTCCATGTCGGAGTATGGGGTAAAAAGTGACACCCTGGAACTGTCGTTCGTCGAATTCGTTAAGATGTGCGGATTTAACTCCCGTCGTTCAAACAAAAAAATGCGCGATCGCATCAGTAATTCCCTGTTTAAACTTGCCTCGGTTACGCTGAAGTTCCAGAGCGAGACCAAAGGATGGACCACCCATCTGGTGCAGTCA
Organism: Klebsiella sp. MS 92-3; assembly: GCF_000195655.1. NCBI lineage: Bacteria > Pseudomonadati > Pseudomonadota > Gammaproteobacteria > Enterobacterales > Enterobacteriaceae > Klebsiella > Klebsiella sp. MS 92-3. Next base: position 4,407 of record NZ_GL882707.1, on the reverse strand, counting down.
GCCTATTATGACATCACCGAGGATATCGTTGAGATAAAGGCTGAACCTAAGCTGTTTGAGCTTTACCACATGGACAGAAGGGTACTGCTGCGGCTGAAAGCCATTGACGCCCTGCAGCGCAAGGAATCAGCCCAGGCGCTTTATACCTACATCGAAAGTCTTCCCCAGAATCCTGCACCTATTTCCATGAAACGGATGCGTGACCGGCTGAATCTCACCTCAAATGTCTATACGCAGAACCACACGGTGCGTAAGGCGATGGAGCAGCTGCGGGATATTGGTTATCTGGATTACACCGAGTTTAAACGTGGCCGAGCCACCTATTTCAGCGTGCATTATCGCAACCCCAAACTCATCAGTGGTCCTGTGAAGGTTCCGCGCAAAGCGGAAGAAGAGAAGGCGCCAGAGCAAAATTATGACGAAGTCATTAAGGCGCTGAAGGCTGCTGGCATCGATCCTCTTAAACTGGCTGAAGCCCTCTCAGCGATGAAGCCAGAAAATTGACTGCGATATGCATATCATGACTGCCGTATGCCGCTAAGGACATTCCATTGACTGTGATATGCATCACGCATACCGCAGTCAATATTTATTCTCTATCATCTCTGCCCGGATCGAACAATATTGACTGTAATATGTGATTTGGGGTCGTGATACGCAGATATTGACTACGGCATGCGGGTTAAATGGGGGTAATCCCTGGTCTGTTAACCATTCCATGGGTGATAACATGCCACAGTCAATTTTTCAGTAAAGCTCTATACCCCTTACGAAAATCTCAATCGGGTGCTGAGACGGTCATGTTACCTGACGGTATCCGTTCCCCTGTGTACTGCAGGTTTAGCCCGGCAGGATGAGACTGCAGCTGTCTGTATAACCCGGCGCCAGCTTCACACTGCTAAATGCGATTAGGAAACGGGAGCCGGATGGCAGAAAGGTGTTGGCCACAGATGGTGAATGACTTTCGCGGTTAACGGGATGATTTGCTGAGCTTCCAGGAAAAACGCACAGTGGGATGCACGGCCAGTATGCCTGCATTGTGCCCTGTCTTGACTGCGGTATGTTGATGCCTGCAGGATTGCAGGTCACCGGGTAAGACCATGGCGGTTCAGTCATCAGCATGATGGCCTGGTGTGCTGGAGCAGGGAGGGGGCTGAATGCTCTCTGCTCCTGTATTCCGTATTAGCGGAATACAGGACGTCATGCCAGGGCCGTCAATCTCAGCCGGCCGGGGGCAGGGAGCGAAGGATCTCCGCGGCATCTCGACCATCACCGGTAAAGGGAACGGCCAGGGTGGCAGCCATGTCCAGCGCAAATACCCGGGTATAGACTTCCATCGAGCGCGGATCCTTATGCCCGGCCAGTGCCTGGATGACCTTCCTGGGCTGCCGGTGATAAAGCATGTGCATAATATAGCTGTGACGGAAAGTATGCGGCGTCACGGGGATCGAAAAATGCACGCCGTCAGCTTCAGCCCGCTTCACCGCCTGTTTCAGCCAGTTGCGCATTGTCTCATCCGTGACCGGCCATAACGGCTCCCGCCGGCGGGGGCGGGTGGTCACCATCCAGCTCTCCATCTGACGCACAAAACTGGCATCCGTCAGCGGTACCAGACGCACTTCATCTTTTGGCGGCCGGCCACGACGTGCCCGCACTTTTTCCGACAGCACCCGAACAAAAGGGCGCAGACCATCCAGGTCGAACGATTCCGGGGTGAGCGTCCGGGCTTCACCGATACGGATCCCGGTATTCCACATGGTGGCGAACAACATGTGGTGACGCTGGTCAGGCATATACCAGAGGAGGGCGCTCACTTCCGGCGCCAGGAGGTAAGCCGGCGTGGCACCTGTTGAGGTGGCCATCCGCCGGAGTGCCACCGCGGTCGCAAAATCAACGCCCGGGGCGATCGGCAGCAGAGAGACGCGTTCTGGTGAATTCTGCAAGGGAATGATGCTGTTCATGAGTTATTTTTCACGTAGCGCACGCACTGTTTATGGATACAGGTATTTTGCACCTGACGGGCCGATCCTGCCATGACAATAAATCGCAGCGCGCGGATCCTTTTGTTGTCTTATCCCGCATTATTGCGGGTAAAACCAAATGCGTAAAGGATCGTTTTTCTGCTCAGATCCTCCATGAAGCCAGTAATGACGCGGGTTGATGGCTGTTTTACGGTTTTTGGGAGAATTGGAGTAATGCCAGGATGTACATGTTAGGCAGGAAACAGAAGAGAAGAGAGCGCTACGCGATTTCCGGCCTGGTACACCCCTGTAACCTTGCGGGATTTCGCGTAACGCTTTCATAAGTTTACAACAGAAGAGAAAAGATAATTGCTGAAAAATGAAGTCCGTAAGTTAAATAAAAAATCATGATCCGTCCGGCACTATGTACTTAGCTGTCGTTTAGGTCTTAGGTGTTTTTGCTAAATTACGATGGTATCCCTTGTAAGAGTAATCTGGCTTGTCCTGCACATCTTCAGGTGACAATTCAGTGCAATTTCAGGGATTAATCCTTTTGTCGTCTGCAGAATCTCTCTATAAACGGGCTGTTTGTTGGTTCGCCAGAAGGAAAAAATTTAGCGTCGCGCAGATTCAGGCTGTGTTGAACTTTTCTGTTCTGTATCAACAGTTCCTGTCTTAAGCTGATACAATATACCCTCAGTAGAAAATATTGGATAAGGAAACTATGTACCTTCCTGGACAATTTTCTTGAACCTTTCATGCCGTCTCGTCTTGTTCAGATTCAGAACTGCCATACGTTTCTTCAGCCACTGGTTTTCATAAGAAACCATGAAGATCAAGCATTAATGTCTTTACATTTATTTGAACAGATGCGCTTTAATTGTGCCACAAAAAATAAGTCATTGTAAGTTATGGCGATTTTTAATATACAAATCATTATGCATTCTGAATACATGGAAGTGTATAATGAGCGCTTCAGGTCACAGATGATTAGATGTAACAGTTCACTATTCATCATGATTTATTGGAAACTTGTTAAGTTTTATATGATTATGAGATATTGGGATTATTGAGTTCCAGGACAATTCTGATAAGATAGCGATAACCAACACTACCCTGCAATAACCACTCAAGATGAAAATTATGACAAACCATAAAGAAGAGAACAGGTTATTATCATTATATTCTATGGGGATCCTTGATACAAAATATGAAGAACGATTTGACAGATTGACGAGGATTGCCACCAAACTCTTTGATGTACCAATAGCACTTGTTTCATTAATTGATAGAGACAGGCAATGGTTTAAGTCATGTTATGGGCTGAAGATAAAAGAGACAGATAGAAGTGATTCATTTTGTACAATAGCAGTAGATCTTAGTGAACCATTAATAGTGCCCGATGCAAGCCTTGATCCAAGATTCAAAGAAAATAAATTAGTTAAAAATGATCCTTATATCCGGTTTTATGCAGGGCATCCCGTAAGACTGCCAGATGGTGAGATAGCTGGAACAATATGTATTATTGATACAGAACCAAGAGTATTAACCAGAGATGACTTCTTATTGCTTAAAGATTTAGCAGAAATCGTAGAGGATGAGTTTAGAATAATAAACGAAGCAACTACTGATCCTTTGACAGGTATATGTAACCGGCGTTCTTTCGCCCTAATGACGGATGAATCGTTAAGAAAAGCCAAAAAAAAGAAAAAAACATTCTGTGTTCTGATCATAGATCTCGATAATTTTAAACCAATCAATGATAACTTCGGTCATTCAGAAGGTAATGAAGTACTTTGCAATTTTGCAGATATGCTGGAAGATCTTAGTAGTTCAAAAAGCGTTGTTGCAAGATTAGGAGGTGATGAATTTGGTGTTCTATTACCCGAGTCAACCTATAAAGAAGCAGAAGAATTCCTTCATAAATTGAGGGCCGGGATTACCAGCTACAATCTTAATTCTCAAAAAAAATACAACATAGATTTTTCTGCAGGGATTATTGAATATGATGAGAAAATTCATACTGAATGCTCTGCTATCATGCAGGATGCAGACGAAAGAATGTATGAAATTAAAAAGGGAAAACGATAGTATATGAAAAAATAGGACATACAGCCCTATTTTTTTTGGCCCCTCAAAAAATCAATCAGTTGATCACCTGACAAAGGCTTCGAATAATAATAACCTTGAAATTCATCGCAATTCATATTTTTTAGCAATTCAAACTGTTCATTATTTTCCACACCTTCTGCGACTATACCTAAACTGAAAGCTTTTCCAAGAGACACTATGCTTCTTACAATAGATAAGTCCCGTGCAACGTGGGCAATACCACTAATGAATGTTCTGTCTAACTTAATCGCATCAAATGGAAATTCTCTTAGATAGTTGAGAGAGGAATATCCAGTCCCAAAATGGCTTTGTTGAATAAATCGAACTTTTGCTG
>NZ_GL882706.1:0-3346 GCF_000195655.1 Klebsiella sp. MS 92-3 | reverse complement strand
TTTTTCTTTTCGTTGTCAGGCCGTGACGGTCACGCTCTGGCCTTCAAAGCTCACCGTCTGACCGGCGACGATTTTGCAGCGTTTGCGGGTTTCCACCGCGCCGTCGACTTTTACCAGCCCGTCGGCGATGGCGATCTTCGCCTGGGCGCCGCTTTCGCTCCAGCCTTCCAGCTTCAGCAGATCGCACAGCTCAACGTGCGGGTGTTTACCTAAGGAAAATGTCGCCATCTCAGGCCTCCTCAACGTCGTGATACTCTTCGCACGCCTGCAGCGTGTTCTGAATCAGGGTAGCGACGGTCATCGGGCCAACGCCGCCGGGAACCGGGGTGATGTAGGACGCGCGTTCGGCGGCATCTTCATACACCACGTCGCCGACCACTTTGCCGCTTTCCAGACGGTTGATGCCGACATCGACCACAATCGCCCCTTCTTTAATCCACTCGCCAGGAATAAAGCCCGGTTTGCCCACCGCGACGATCAGCAGGTCGGCGTTTTCGACATGATGGCGCAGGTTTTTTGTAAAGCGGTGGGTGACGGTGGTGGTGCAGCCGGCCAGCAGCAGCTCCATGCTCATCGGGCGACCGACGATATTGGAGGCGCCAATGACCACCGCATTGAGGCCGTAGGTGTCGATATTGTAGCGTTCCAGCAAGGTCACGATACCGCGCGGAGTGCACGGACGCAGGCGCGGCGCGCGCTGGCACAGGCGGCCAACGTTGTAAGGATGGAAGCCGTCGACGTCTTTATCCGGCGCGATGCGCTCGAGAACTTTGACGTTATCGATCCCTGCCGGCAGGGGCAGCTGAACCAGAATACCGTCGATGGTCTTATCGGCATTCAGAGTGTCGATAAGCTCCAGCAGCTCGGCTTCGCTGGTGGTTTCCGGGAGATCGTAAGAGCGGGAGACGAAGCCCACTTCTTCACATGCTTTGCGCTTGCTGCCGACATAAATCTGCGAGGCCGGGTTGCTGCCGACCAGCACGACGGCCAGCCCAGGGGCGCGTTTTCCGGCCGCAACGCGAGCCTTCACTTTTTCCGCAACCTCAGAGCGTACCTGCTGCGCAATCGTTTTACCGTCAATAATTTTTGCTGCCATCAGAGAGAGGATTCCATCTGTATCTTTACGAAAGGGGGATGAGGATATTTTGTCAGAAGCGGGCCTCGCTGTCAGTCCTCGTTTGCTGTTTTATCCTGTCTGAGGCTAATTTAGCCTGTTATGACCATGGTTATTACATGGTTATTGGTGCGTTGCGCCTGGCCACTGAGTCGATTTACGCGCGCATTAGGCCCGGCGGTATGCTTCTTGTACAGTTGGTGGAGGATATTTCGCCAGCGTCGTATAAGCCCCGCAGTTTCCTGGCAAAATGGATTGACTCAACCGACGTGGACCGTATAATTCCACGCGTTTCACTCCGCGAAGCACTCGCTTCTCAGGGCGCCCTTAGCTCAGCTGGATAGAGCAACGGCCTTCTAAGCCGTAGGTCACAGGTTCGAATCCTGTAGGGCGTGCCATTAAGAAACAAACACTTACGCAAGTTTCAAACCAGCCTGATTTCCTCCTTGTGTCGTATTTGTGTCGCTAGCGCCAAAAATGGCGTCAATTTTCCGTGCGTGTTCGGTCAGGTGGTTCGGCGCCAGGTGAGCATAACGGCGCACCATCTCGATGCTCTCCCATCCTCCCATTTCCTGCAAAACAGAAAGCGGGACGCCGGACTGGATCAGCCAACTCGCCCAGGTGTGCCGGAGGTCGTGAAAACGAAAATCCTCGATCCCCGCTTTTTTCAACCCGGCGCGCCATGCGTTATTGTCATCTACCCGCATTTTTCTAACCGCGGGCGTCAGCGTTCCATCAGGGCGATGTTTTGCCGTGGTGTGAACGAACACCCATCGGGAGTGCTTCCCTATCTGATCCCTTAATACCCTGCATGCGGTATCATTCAGAGCCACGCCAATCGCCTTGCCCGCTTTTGCGTTCTCCGGATTTACCCATGCAACCTTTCTCTGCATATCGACCTGCTGCCACTCAAGCCCGATGATGTTTGAGCGGCGCAGGCCGGTTGCCAGTGCAAATATCACCACTGGCTTAATGCTCTCCGGCATGCACTCGATCAGCCGCTCAGCTTCTTCTCTGGTCAGCCACCGTATCCGCTTACTGATCGGCTTGCGGGTTTTGATAACAGGGGCTGTTTTTATCCAGCCCCAGTCATTCGCCGCGGCCCTGAGAAGGGAGCGAATGAAGGAAAGGTGTTGCGCCTTCGTAGCCTGCGAAACCTGCCGTGGTTTGTACTCCGGAACCGGCTTTCCCTTCCTCATCGCGGCATCACGCTTACTCTCCCACACCTGCAGGTGCTTACGGTTGATCATCCCGTTAACGGCTTCGTGAATTTCCTCCGCCGTTATCTTCGAAACATCACGGCCGGAAAAATGCTGCAGCCAAAACTCAATTTTGGTTTTGTCATCATCCAGCGATCGCTTATGGTCCTTTTCCCGCAGCCACCGGATGCAGCACTCTTCGAAGGTTCTTACGGGCAGGTCGCCGATCTGGTCAACCCGCCACGCTTCCGCCTTCAGCTTGTCGTGGAGCTCCTGAGCCTGCTTTTTGTCCCCCGTGCCAAGAGATCGCCTAACTCTTTTTCCTGACGGCGTAAAGAAATGACAGTGCCACACGCCGCCCCTGAGGGTGATTGACATAAAACTTCTCCTTTATGTTCACCCGCGTTCGCGATGACAGGATCGCGCGGGGTTTTCAAATATGCAATACACGCCGCCTCGGTCGTTCTGTACTTGTTGCCGACCTTGCGGCCGGCGAGCTCCCCAGACTCAATCAGGCGGTAGATCACCCGCGCCGACACGATGAGCAAATCGGCGGCCTGCTGTGCTGTTATCGGCTTGTCAGATGCCATATCACCTCCGATGCTTACCGCGTAATTCCTCTTCTTCCTGACAGTCAGCGCAGCGCTGACAACCCGCCACCAGCTCCCGGCGCCGCTCGGGTATCTCTTCCCCGCAGTCGCGGCAGTGAGTAGCTGAAACCGCCGCATGGTTGATGCGCATGTTCTGGATGGTCATTTCAAGCCGGCGCTCTGCCAGCTCGTTGGCCTGATCGATGATTTCTGCGCTCATACTTCACCGCCTTTTGTCCGGGAAATAACTTCTTTGGCAGCCTCTAATCGACCCCACGTAGAGTTAGGTTTATCTGGTTGTGGGTAGGTATGTTTGCTAACGATATCGGTCATTTCTTCGAGTGCTGCCAGCAGCTCGTCGCGCTGCCCGGCGACTTTCGCATGCTCAAGCGCAGCGTTTTCCAGCTGCGATTTGTGCTTCTTGTAAGCCTCGTATGCGTGCC
>NZ_GL882705.1:0-928 GCF_000195655.1 Klebsiella sp. MS 92-3 | reverse complement strand
CATCCCAAAAGCGGATGGAAAACAACGCCCGCTCGGCATCGCCTCGCTGGAGGACAAGATCGTCCAGTATGCGCTGGTGAAAATCCTGAACGCAGTCTATGAAAACGACTTTATGGGGTTCTCATACGGGTTCAGACCCGGGCGAAGCCAGCACGATGCACTGGACGCACTGGCCACAGGGCTGGTACGCACTAACGTAAACTGGGTACTGGATGCCGACATCAGTCAGTTCTTCGACAGGGTGAGCCACGAATGGCTGATCAGGTTCACAGAGCATCGGATCGGCGACCGGAGGGTAATCAGGCTCATACGTAAGTGGCTCACAGCCGGGACGTCGGAGGAGGGTCAATGGCGAGCAACGGAGGAAGGCACCCCACAGGGTGCGGTCATCTCACCGCTGCTGGCAAACATATACCTCCACTACGTCTTCGATCTGTGGGCGCATCAGTGGCGACGTCGCTATGCCACAGGCAATGTGGTAATGGTCAGATACGCCGATGACATCGTCATCGGGTTCGACAAACGATACGATGCCCGGCGCTTCCGTATAGCCATGCAGCGCAGACTGAGGGAGTTCGGACTCACGGTTCACCCGGAGAAAACCCGTCTGATGGAGTTCGGCCGCTTCGCTGCCGAAAACCGTGCCATCAGGGGAAAAGGCAAACCAGAAACGTTCAACTTCCTCGGGTTCACGCACATCAGCGGGAAAGATCGCAACGGCAGGTTCATGCTGATACGAAAGACCCGCCGGGATCGGATGACGGCAACTCTGAAAGCCATCAAAGACGGTCTGCGAAGGCGCTGGCATTACTCAATCCCCGAACAGGGAAAATGGCTCAGGAGAGTGGTTCAGGGATACCTGAACTATCACTCGGTACCGGGCAACTTCCCCACCATGCAGAAGTTCAGGACACACGTAACAAACCTC
>NZ_GL882704.1:0-799 GCF_000195655.1 Klebsiella sp. MS 92-3 | reverse complement strand
GGGCGTTGTTTTCCATCCGCTTTTGGGATGTAGTGACGCCTGCCGGGCTGCGCCCTGTAGCTGCCCTGATGTAGCCTCCGGTGCAGATCTGTTATGTTGTTCTTCATGTTTCCGGCGTAGTCCATCCACCTGATGCCATCCACTCCGGCGGCCGCTTTCCTGCTCAGGGAGAGGAATGCGGCTTCCAGTGCTTCGACTGTCAGCAGGTGGAACAATGCTGTAAACCGTTCTTTCTTCCGCTGCTTCGCAGCTTCCCGCACGCGTGACAGCCTCTGTGACATGCTTTCCCGGCTCTGTGTCCGGCGCATGTGTGGCTGTTCCGCGTTCCCCTTGGCCCCGCTCCTTCGCTCCACTGACTCCGCTCCTTTCGGGTTGTTCGCCTGCTTCGCCGCTACTATGAGCGAGTCCGACTTCTCCTCTCCGTACATCACCGGCTATGACTCCTCGTCTTCCCGGTGCGGGCCATCTCCGACACTGGCAGATGGTCAGAGGGGAGATCTCCCGGTTCCCGCGTAGAGATCGTATTGACATGCCAGGGTCTCAGACCCCGCCGGGTCCATGTGGCACTCGCAGTATCGCACCCTATGATGTTGCCTTCCGTTAACAGTACAACGTCGGCACCCGGTAATTTAATATACATTTCGTGGCTCAATGGCTGGCCTGTCAACACCCCTGTCAACGCTTCGCCCCATACCTCGCGGTATGCAACGCATGACTCGGGGACCTTGTGGATTGCTGGTCCTTCAATGGTCGGGGACTTTCACCCCTTGATCTCTAACCGGTCTCCCGGCGCACACTG
>NZ_GL882703.1:0-3288 GCF_000195655.1 Klebsiella sp. MS 92-3 | reverse complement strand
AATATTGTCTTTATTGTCTTTTGTATGTTTGTCTTTTGTGTTTACCTGATTCGGGTAATAGGCGTTACCTGATTCGGGTAAACTTTTCTTACCTGATTCGGGTAATGTTACCTTTTTCAGGTAAGGTCTCTTTTCTGTACCTTTTACGGGTAAAGATGACCATTCGCTGACCGTTTTATTAATCCCGATAACACGACCGGTTTGAGTTAATATCCCCCGCTTAACCAGGACGCTTTTTGCAGCTGAGCACTTATGCGGGAGAATGCCGGTCAGCTCCGAGAGCTGCTCGTTACTGACCCAGTCAGATTTCTTGTTGAAGCCGTATGTTTTGCGCATGACAGCCATGAACACCAAAAGCTGATGCTGCGACAAACCCGCACGCATGACAGCTTCAAGGAGCTCATTGGCGATGCGCGTAAACCCATCGTCGAGATCTGCCACGCGCAGCTCCTGTAGTGCCACGACAGGCACAGGGAAATTGATTACCTCGGCAGTATTTGCCATAATTACTCCTGTGAATTTGTTCAGTTAATTCGCGTAGAAAGCCGTTAGTGTTCGCGCACTGCGGCTTTCGCCTTTCTGTTCCCACTTATGCTTCAAAGTCACCTTTCTCTCCCGGCCTGTTAGAAATCAGGATGGCCAGCAGTAGCGACATGTTCGGCAGCAGACTTTCCCGCCAGCGACTCACCGTCGACTTATTCACTCCGGCCACTTTGGCGATATTCGTGGTTCCCAGTTCAGCTATCTGGCTGTGTAACCAGCTTTCTATCCTGCGAGCCTCCACTTTGTTGCGTGTCATTGAACTCTCCATTTGCAATACTTCCTCTGGTGTTGATTGAAAGGCCGCCGGTTAGGCGGCACTGGCTTTTGATGGGGGGAAAACGTCGTCAATGCTGACGCAAGCTCCGTATTTGTTGAGCGCAGCAACAATCTTTCTGCATTGCTCAATACTGAGATCCCGTTTCCCGTTTTCGTAATGGCAGATAGCGCCGGCCGTCAGATTAAGCTCCGTCGCTATCTGGCGCTGTGTAAGCCCTGCTCGACGTCTGATCTTGCTTAGATTGTTCATGTCGGGTCTCCTCTAAACAGTTTTAATATACATATTGTATTCTTTTCTTGCAAGGTAAATATACAAATTGTGACTCGAAGAAAGATATACAACTTGTATCATTTGGGTATGAGCATGAAATGGTATGACCTAGCAAAGTCCCTGATGAAAACGAAGGGCATAAACCAGGAAGAGCTGGCAGAGCATCTCGGGATCACCAAAGGTGCCGTTAGTCATTGGCTCAACGCAAGGAGAGAGCCCAGTCTGGAGGACATAGCTAAAATTCTTCGCTTCCTCGGCAAGAATAATTTTTCTGTGGGTGCTGGCGGCATGATAATTGATGAAAACATCAAGGGTGATGTTGAGTACGTTGGGCCCTATAAGCGCGGCAACGAATATCCAGTGCTTAGTAGTGTTCAGGCTGGATCGTGGCGAGAGGCTATAGAACCTTATTCCATCAAAGATGTTGATCTGTGGCTTGAGTCGAATGCACATATCCAAGGGGAAGCGTTCTGGCTGCTTGTTGAAGGCGATTCCATGACGTCACCAGTCGGGCTAAGCATTCCAGAGGGTACCTACGTTTTGTTTGATACCGGCCGAGAGCCAGTAAATGGCAGCCTTGTGATCGCAAAGCTATCCGAATCAAACGAAGCGACATTCAAAAAGCTGATTATTGATGGGGGACAGAAGTACCTGAAGGGCTTAAACCCTCAATGGCCATTGGTTCCCATCAACGGAAACTGTCGAATCATTGGTGTGGCTGTAGAAACTAAGTTGAGACTTGTGTGATCGGCAGCATGCCGCAGACGTACAGGAAGCATGGGTAAAGCCTTAGCACACAGAGGAAGCATGTCTGATCTGATTATCCCAATACTCATTACTTTGCTGATTATCGGACTGGTTGGGATAGTGCTCAGGCTGGATAAAGTTTTCTTCAAGCAGAAGGATGAGCGCGATGACTTTGAGTGAGCCAGACCGGTAGTTCGATGTGTTTTTGGTAATGCCGCAGACGTACAGGAAGCATGGATAGCCAGTAAGTGGCCTGATGAGGTGTTTGGATGATGAGAGGTAACAGAGGTGATGTGGCTCAGGAAAATAACAAACCATAAATCATATGAAACTAAAGGGTTGCCTCTAGATTGTTAATAAGGAACTGTTAATATGACTATAACAGCAAAACAAGCAGCACAAGGCGTTGATGACACCATGAAATCATATGCAATCTGGAACAACAAAGGTGGAGTAGGTAAAACCTATCTATCATTCGCAATGGCGACAGAGTATGCTCGCCAGAATCCAGAAAAACGTGTGATTTTCGCGGACATGTGCCCCCAGGCAAACCTTTCTGAAATTTTGCTTGGAGGTAATGGGACTGGCGCATCCAGACTTGCAGCATTAATCCAACAGCGTAAAACTATTGGTGGATATTTCGACCGCAGAACACGCAGCCCTCACATGATTACTGGGGCTGAAACAAGTTACCTGATTCATGCCAATGAAACTAATTCCCATATACCAGCCAACGTTTTCTTGATCGCTGGCGACCCAAGTTTAGAGGTACAAGCTCAGGTTATTAACCAGTTGAGCAGCGTTAACCTTCCTGTAGATTCTTGGAAGAGCATCCATTTATGGCTGCGTGACTTACTTGTGGCATGCGCACAACAGCAGGGAATTGAAGATACTGTTTGCTTCATTGACTGTAACCCCAGCTTTTCGGCATATACAGAGCTTTCTCTTATAGCAGCCAACGCGATCATTGTTCCATGCTCGAGCGATGGCTCATCTGCTCGTGCTGTTGATAACCTAAGCCAGCTGGTCTATGGGGTAGGAGTTCAGAACGATTACAGGGCAGTTAACTTCTATGACAGATGCTTAAACTTCGGGATTTCCGTACCCGTCATTCACTCCCTGGTTTTCAACCGTTCTACTGAGTATGACAAAAGAGCAAGCAAGGCATTCTCAGCAATGTTCAATGAGATAATGCTAAGAGCTGAAAACTTAAGAAAAATTAAGCCTAACTCCTTTCAAGGTGGAGAACTCAAAACTTTTACAGTGCCAGACAATCACTCTGTTGCAATTGTATCTTCACACTTGGGGCGACCTCTTTTTGATATTACCCCGGGCAGATACCAAATTCACGACACAGAACCTCAGATCAATAATGAGCCACTTGAAAGATATGGAACAGCTATCAAGACACTGGTTCAAAGTCTATAGAGCAACCCGGCCACCGAGCCGGG
>NZ_GL882702.1:44821-46574 GCF_000195655.1 Klebsiella sp. MS 92-3 | reverse complement strand
AACACCGGCAGTTTCAGCAAGACTGGTGAATAAATTAACGACAGGTTGCGCGAATCCCAGGTCGGGTAAGCGAAGCGCCACCCGACAAAACAACCGCGCATACGCTGGCCTCACCTCATCCGGTGCTCTCCGTTGACCAACGCTTCGCGATCGAAAAAGCGCTGGATCACGCCCTCCGCCATAAACGCCGCCCGATCGGACATATGGGCGATGACGTCGGCATCATGGCTGACCAGCAGATAGGTCATGCCGTACTCCTGTTTCAGACGATTAAGTAGATTAAGGATTTCCGCCTGCACCGACATATCCAGCGCCGAGGTCGGCTCATCCAGCAGCAGGATCTGCGGGTGCAGCAGCAGGGCGCGGGCAATGGCCACGCGCTGCCGTTGGCCGCCGGAGAGCTGATGCGGATAGCGGCGCACGGCATCGGCGGCCAGACCCACCTGCTCAAGGGCGGTGGTCACTCGCGGGGTAACGTCGCGGATGCCGTGGATCTGCAGCGGCTCCGCCAGGGTGCGCCACAGAGTATGGTTGGGATGCAGCGAGGCGTACGGATCCTGAAACACCATCTGCACGTTGCGCCGCAGATCGCCCTGAAAGCGGAAGCCCGGCGTAATGGTCTGGCCGAGCAGATCCACGCTGCCGCGCCATTCACGCTGCAATCCGGCCAGCACGCGCAAAATCGTCGATTTGCCGCAGCCCGAGGCGCCGATCAGGCTGAAGGTTTCCCCGGCGTCGACACGGAAACTGGCGGCGGAGACCGCCGTCTTCGCGCCGAATGTAACCTGTAAATCCTGAAGATTAACGATCGCCATGGGCTGTCTCCGTAAAGTCCTGGGTTCTGTCGAGGGTCGGCAGCATCTGGCCGTAGGTGTGGGCATTTGGCCGGCAGGTCCACAGGGTGCGGGTGTAAGGGTGCGTCGCGCTCGGCAGCGCCCGCGCCGGCATCTCGTCGACCTGTCTCCCCTGGTACATCACCAGCACGCGATCACAATGCGCGGCCACCAGCGGTAGATCGTGGCTGATGAGTAACATGGCCATCTGCCGCTGCGCGCACTGCTCCACCAGCAGCTCGAGGATCTGGTTGCGCAGGCGGGCGTCGAGGGCCGAGGTCGGCTCGTCGGCTATCAGCACCTTCGGGTTATTGAGCAGCGCGAGGGCGATCATCACCCGCTGTCCCATCCCGCCGGAGAGTTCGCCGGGATAGCGGCTGAGGACCGGCAGATCCAGACCGACGGCGGCGATGGCGTCTTTGACCGCCTCGGCGCGCGCGCGGCGGCTCAGACGCTGATGGAGGGTTAACGCCTCCTCCAACTGCGTCTGAATGGACTGCACCGGATTCAGCGCATAGCGCGGGTCCTGCAGCACCATGGCGATATCGTTGCCGCGCAGCGCGCGCCAGCCGCGGGCGCTGAGGGTCAGCACATCGCGCCCCAGCACCTCCAGTCGTTCAGCGCTCACCACCCCGGGCTTGCGCACCAGGCCCATCAGCGCCCGGGCGGTCATCGATTTGCCGGAGCCGGATTCGCCCACCAGCGCCAGCCGCTCGTTGCCGAGGGTGAAGCTGACGTTGTCCACCACCCGGGCGGTGGGATAGTCGACGGCGAGTCCCTGGACGGTCAGTCGGATGTCAGTCATGTTGCGGCTCCAGAATATCGCGCAGGCCATCGCCCAGCAGGTTAAACGCCAGGCTGGCAAGCAGGATCGCCGCGCCGGGGATGGCGGCGATCCACCATTGGTCGAAAATCACCTG
>NZ_GL882702.1:32275-44683 GCF_000195655.1 Klebsiella sp. MS 92-3 | reverse complement strand
GGGGGGGGCGGGCGCCCAGACCGAGAAAGCCGAGCCCGGCGGCGGCAAGGATAATACCCGCCAGATCGAGCGCCAGCCGAACAATCGCCGACGGCAGACACAGCGGCAGAATATGGCCGATCAGCAGCCGCCCGCCGCGGATGCCCAGCATCTCCGCCGCGGCGAGGTAGTCGCTATGGCGCAGGCGCTGAATTTCGCTGCGCGCCTGACGGGCGTAGGCCGGCCAGGTGGTCAGGGCTAACGCCAGCGCGCCGTTGACCAGCCCCGGGCCGAGCATCGCCACGAACGCGAAGGCGAGGATCAGGCGCGGCATCGACATCACCACGTCGGTAAAGCGCATCAGTATCCGCTCCAGCCACCCGCCATAGTAGCCGGAGAGGATACCTACCAGCAGCCCGACGGGCAGGGTAATGGCGGTCACCAGCGCCACCAGACCCAGCGCCGGGCGGGCGCCGTAGAGCAAGCGCGACAGCAGGTCGCGGCCGTAGCTGTCGGTGCCGAGCCAGTGTCCCGCCCCGGGCCCCTGCAGACGAGCGGCGGCATCCTGCCAGTTGGGATCGTGCGGCGCCAGCCACGGGGCGAACAGCGCGGTCAGCACCAGCAGGATCACCAGGGTCAGGCCGCTGAAGGCGGCGGGTGAGCGGCGCAGACGGCGTAAAAACAGATAAGTCGGCATCAGCGCACCCTCGGATCGGTTAACCGTACCAGCAGGTCGGTCAGGTTATTGATCAGCACAAAACTCACGCCGATCAGCAGCGTGCCGCCCATGATCGCCGTGGTATCCCCAGCGAACAGCGCCGTGGTGAGGTAGCGGCCGATCCCCGGCCACGAGAAGACGGTTTCGGTGAGCACCGCCCCTTCGAGCATGGAGGTCCAGGCGAGGGCGGTCACCGTCAGCAGAGTGCCGCGGATATTGGGCAGGACGTGGCGCAGCAGAATCGTCATCTCTCCGGCCCCTTTGGCCCGCGCCAGCAGAATGTACTCTTTGTTCATCTCGCTCAGGCAGGCGGAGCGGGTCAGGCGGGTGATGCTCGCCAGCGAGTAATAGGCCAGCACCAGCACCGGCAGCGTCAGATGGCCGATCGCATTTTTAAACGCCGCGGTATCGCCGGAGAGCCAGGTGTCGATCAGCGCAAAACCGCTGCGTGGCTCGACGGTGTACTGATAAATATCGTCGAGGCGACCCGGGCCTGGCGCCCACTGCAGCCGGGCGTAGAACAGGGCCAGCATCAGCAGGCCGAGCCAGAAAATGGGCACCGAGTTGCCCAACAGGGTAAAGGTGCGAACCGCCAGATCCCACGGCGAACCGGCGTAACGGGCGCACAGCACCCCGGCGACGATGCCCAGTACCGCGCCGACGATCAGCGCCAGGGTCGCCAGCTCAAGGGTCGCCGGAAAGACCGCCAGCAGGTCGTGGAGCACCGGCTGGCCGGTAGCGCTGGCGATGCCAAGATCGCCATGGGCCAGGTTGACCAGGTAGTGCCAGAACTGCACCGGCAGCGGCTGGTCGAGACCCAGCTGATGGCGAACCTGGTCATAGGTCGACTGGCTGGCATGGTCGCCGACGATCTGCAGTACGCGGTCGACGGGCGACAGCGCGGAGAGCGAGAAGGTGACCAGCAACAGCCCGAACAGCGTGAGCAGCAGCGTAAACAGCCCCTGCAGCAGGCGGGTAAGGTGAGTGGAAAACGATGGCATGGAAAATGGAAATTCCTGGTATATCAGCATTGTACCCGGCGGCGCGATGCCGACCGGGCCCGGGTGAGGAGTCGGTCATCCGGGCAGACAAGGCCGCCGTACCCGGTGACAAAACCCGCTTACTTGGTCACGTTATCGTACCAGACCATGTCGGCGTTCAGTCCCTGCTGATAGCCCTTCACGTTGTCACGCACCACGATCTGGGTTTTCCCCTGGTCAATAAAGACGTACGGCGAATGCTGGAGCAGGGTTTCCTGCATCGTTTTGTACAGGCCGAGGCGTTTCGCCGGGTCCGGCTCCGCCACCGCGGCGAGGGTGGCTTTATTCAGCTCAGGGATCTGCCAACCGTTGAGCCCGGCCACGGTGCTGGATTTACCATCGTTCCAGGCAAAGGCGCTGGCATTGGAGTGGGCATCAAAGTAGTCCGGGATCCACAGGCGGATCGCCGCCTGATGCTGCTTCGCGCGCACCCGGGCATAGACCTGGCTGCCGGCGGCGGGTAGCAGATCCACCTTCACCCCGCCCTGGGCAAAGCTGGCCTGCAGCGATTGGGCGATGGTGATAAACGGCGGTTTGTTCTCCACATCGAGGGTGAAGTGGGCATCCTTAATGCCCGCTTTATCGAGGATAGCCTTAGCTTTTTGCGGGTCAAAGGTGAACGGATTAGTCTCCAGCGCCCCCGGCAGGCCGGCCGGCAGGAAGCTTTGGTGAATAAAGTACTGGCCTTTCAGCAGATTTTTGGTGATGCCCTCATAATCGACCAGCCAGCGCGCCGCCTCCCAGAAGACCGGATTATTGAGCAGCGGGTTGGCGCTGTTGGCGGTATTAAACACCAGGTAGTTCTGCTCGGCGGACGGGATGCTCAGCACCTTCACGCCGGGTTTATCCTGCAGGGCGGCGATCTGGTCAGCGCCGAGATCGCGCGCCACGTCGGCATCCCCCTGCTGGATCAGCAGGCGGCGGGAAGCCGGGTCGGGGACGTTTTTAATAATGATGCTCTTGATCTTCGGCGCACCGGTTGGGGAGCTGGCGTTGGCCTCCAGCACGATGGCCTGATGCGGCTGGTAGACGCGCATTTTATAGGCCCCGCTGCCCGCCGAGTGCATTTTCAGCCAGTCGTTGCCGAAGTCGTTATTTTTCGCGTTCGGCGCCACCTGTTTTTCATCCACGATAGAGGCGATGGGGGTGGAGAGAATATTCAGCGCCACCGTCGGGCTGACGTCGGCGGTCCAGTGCAGCGTCAGGGTATGGTCATCAACCTTTTTCAGCTGGCTGGCGATGTTGTCCGGCTGCCAGCCGAGCACGTTGAGAATAAACGCCGGCGATTTATTCAGCGTCACCGCGCGGGTGTAAGAGAAAATCACATCTTCCGGGCGCAGCGGATTACCGGAGGCGAATTTGGCATCCGGCTTCAGTTTAATGGTCAGGGTTTTCGCCGCCGGATCGGCCTGCCAGCTTTCGGCGAGGATCGGTACGATTTTTTCAGGGTTGTTGCGGTCGGGCTGCACCAGACGCTGATAGAGGCTGGGGACCGTCTGAATGCTGGAGAGTTCGTTCGCTTCCGCCGGGTCGAGGCTGACGATATCGTCGAGACCCTGGGCGACCACCAGCGTGTTGGGCGGCGTGGCGGCATGCGCGGCGGCGGAGAGCGCCGACAATAGCAGTAAAGGCAACAGTTTTTTGGTCATGTGCAATCCCTGAAGAATGGTTATTTTATTGTTTTATGCCTCGCTACGTTAGGCCGCTTGCCATAAGGCGTAAAGTCAAAATAAGGATATCCTTATGCTAAAAATGCATATTCAAGAACGACAGGTTATTGCCGGTCGCGCAGAAGCGCCTTTCTCCGCTGCGGGGTTCTTGCTATAACGCATTGTCTATTGCGAGGAGGTGGGTGTGCCGGAAATCAATGAGTATGGCCAGCAGGTGAACGACCTGGTCCCTGGCTGGCAGGGGGCGCAAGTCCTGCGGCGGACGGCGTTAAATGGCCGTTTTTGCCGCCTGGAGCCGCTGGACGTTGACCGTCATGCGGCGGATCTGTTTGCCGCCTATGCGCTCGGCGACAACAGCGACTGGACGTGGCTGGCGTCTACGCGGCCGGAGAGCGTGGCGGCGACCGCCCACTGGATCGCGGGCAAGGTGAATGATGATGCCCTGGTGCCGTATGCGGTGGTTGACCTGCGTAGCGAGCAGGCGGTGGGCATCGTTAGCTATATGGCGATCGAGCGGGAAATGGGCACGGTTGAGATCGGCCATGTCACCTGGTCGCGACGGATGAAAAACACCCCGCTGGGTACCGAAGCGGTCTGGCTGCTGCTCAAAAACGGCTTTGTCCATGGCTATCGTCGGCTGGAGTGGAAATGCGATTCGATGAATGTCGCCTCGCGCCGCGCCGCCGAGCGGCTGGGCTTTAGCTGGGAAGGACGTCTGCGGCAGAGGCTGGTGCGTAAAGGGCGGACGCGCGACAGCGATATGCTGTCCATCATCGACGGCGAGTGGCCTGCGCGCGATGCGGCGCTGCGGGCGTGGCTGGCGGCGGAGAACTTTACTGCCGACGGTCAGCAGATTAAGCGCCTGGAGGCGTTTCGCTAACATCAACCTATGGGGGCAAAACCCGGAACGGCACCCCGGTCGCGCTGCGCTTACCGGGGCTACGTTACATCGCCTCAGGGTAGGCCGGGCAAGGCGCAGTCGCCGCCCGGCATTGACCTGTTAGCGGCGAACCGGCGCGTCGCCAGCGACATAATACGTCGCGGTGCTGCGCGGCAGCGGCTGGCGGCCGCGAATGGCGTCGGCCATCTTCTCGCCGATCATAATGGTGGTGGCGTTGAGATTGCCGGTGATGATCTGCGGCATGATCGAGGCGTCGACCACCCGCAATCCTTCCAGACCGTGGACGCGGCCCTCGCCATCGACCACCGCCATCTCGTCGTAACCCATCTTACAGGTCCCGCACGGGTGGAACGCGGTCTCGGCGTGGTTGCGCACAAACTCATCCAGTTCGGCATCGCTCTGGCATTCTATTCCCGGACTGATTTCGCGGCCGCGATACTTATCCAGCGCCGGCTGGTTCATGATCTCCCGGGTAATGCGGATGGCGTCGCGGAACTCCTGCCAGTCCTGCTCATGGGACATATAGTTAAACAGGATCGCCGGATGGGCGTGCGGGTCGCGCGACTTCAGGCGCACGTGGCCGCGGCTGGGCGAACGCATCGAGCCGACGTGGCACTGGAAGCCGTGCTCTTTCACCGCGTTGGAGCCATTGTAGTTAATCGCCACCGGCAGGAAGTGGTACTGAATGTTCGGCCAGGCGAACTCTGCGCGGCTGCGGATAAAACCGCCCGCTTCGAACTGGTTGCTGGCGCCGATGCCGGTGCCGCCGAACAGCCACTCGGCGCCGATCTTCGGCTGGTTCCACCACTGTAGCGCCGGGTAGAGCGATACCGGCTCTTTGCACTCGTACTGCAGATACATCTCCAGATGGTCCTGCAGGTTCTCACCCACGCCGGGGAGATCGTGCACCACCGGGATATCGAACTGCCTGAGCAGCTCCGGGTTACCCACGCCGGAGCGCTGCAGGATCTGCGGCGAGGCAATCGCCCCGGCGCACAGCAGCACCTCTTTGTTGGCCGTCGCTTTTGACGGGATCGTGCTCTCTCCCTCCAGCCACTCGACGCCCACCGCGCGCTTGCCGGCAAAAATAATGTGATCGGTCAGCGCATGTGTGCGGATGGTCAGGTTCGGGCGACCGCGCGCCTGGTCGAGATAGCCGCGGGCGGTGCTGGCGCGACGGCCCTGCGGCGTCACGGTGCGGTCCATCGGGCCAAAGCCTTCCTGCTGGTAGCCGTTGAGATCGTCGGTACGCGGATAGCCCGCCTGCACCCCGGCTTCAACCATCGCCTCGAAGAGCGGATTATTGCCCGGCTTCGGCGTCGTCACACTCACCGGGCCATCGCCGCCGTGGTAGTCGTTAGGCCCGATATCGCGGGTTTCCGCTTTCCGGTAGTAGGGCAGGCAGTCGAGATAGCTCCAGTGTTCCAGACCCGGCTCTTTGGCCCAGTTATCCAGATCCATCGCGTTACCGCGAATGTAGCACATGCCGTTGATCAGCGAGGATCCGCCGAGCCCTTTGCCGCGTCCGCACTCCATGCGGCGATTGTTCATGTACGGCTCAGGTTCGGTCTCGTAGGCCCAGTTGTAGCGCTTGCCCTGCAGCGGATAAGCCAGCGCGGCGGGCATCTGGGTGCGGAAATCGAACCGGTAGTCAGGGCCGCCGGCTTCCAGCAGCAGGACGGTGGTGTTTGGATCTTCAGTCAGTCGTGTTGCCAGAACGTTGCCGGCGGAGCCGGCACCAATAATGATGTAGTCAAATTGCAAAAAAACCTCCCGGTTAAAATATGGACTGGAATTTACCCATCTCAACCTGGATGGACTTCACCTGGGTGTAACTCTGCAGCGTCATCACGCCGTTCTCGCGGCCAATGCCGGAGTGTTTGTAGCCGCCAACCGGCATTTCCGCCGGGGATTCCCCCCAGCTGTTGATCCAGCAGATGCCGGCTTCCAGCTGGTGGATAATTCGGTGAGCGCGGTTGAGGTTGGGCGTCACCACGCCGGCGGCGAGGCCGTATTCGGTGGCGTTGGCGCGGCGAATGACCTCCGCTTCGTCGGCATAGCTGAGGATCGACATCACCGGGCCGAAGATCTCTTCGCGCACGATGGTCATCTCGTCGCTGCAATCGGTAAACACCGTCGGGGCGACCCACGCGCCGTTATCGAAACCGTCGCCTTTCAGCGCCTCGCCGCCGCACAGCAGGCGCGCGCCTTCGCGTTTGCCGCTCTCGATATAGCGCAGAACGTTGTCGCGATGGGGGAAGCTGACCAGCGGGCCGAAGTTGGTGTCATCGGCAAACAGATCGCCGGCGCGGATGCGGGCCACCCGCTCGAGGATCTTGTGCTCGAATTCCGCCTTCCGTTTCGCCGGGACAAACACCCGGGTGCCGTTGGTGCACACCTGGCCGGAGCTGTAAAAGTTGGCCATCATGGCAATATCGGCGGCGAGGTCGAGGTCGGCATCGTCGGCGATAATCAGCGGCGATTTGCCGCCCAGCTCCATGGTGACCTCTTTCAGTGATGAAGCGGCCGAGTTGGCCATCACTTTTTTGCCGCTGGCGACGCCGCCGGTGAAGGATATTTTGGCGATGTCCGGATGCTCGGTCAGATACTGGCCGGTTTCCGCGCCGATCCCTGGCAGGACGTTAAACACCCCGTCCGGCAGGCCCGCTTCGCTGTAAATTTCCGCCAGCTTGAGGGCGGTCAGCGGGGTGACTTCGCTCGGTTTGAAAATCATCGCATTGCCAGCGGCCAGCGCTGGCGCCGATTTCCACAGGGCGATCTGGATCGGGTAGTTCCACGCGCCGATCCCGGCTACCACCCCCAGCGGTTCGCGACGGGTGTAGACGAAGGAACTGTCGCGCAGCGGGATCTGGCTGCCTTCCAGCGCCGGGATCAATCCGGCGTAATACTCCAGCACGTCGGCGCCGGTGACGATATCGACGGCGGCGGTTTCACTGAGGGGTTTCCCGGTATCCAGCGTCTCCAGTCGCGCCAGCTCATCGTTGCGCTGGCGCAGAAGGTCGACGGCGCGACGCAGGATACGCGAGCGTTCCATGGCGGTCATCGCCGCCCAGATTTTTTGCCCACGCTGCGCGCTCTCGACGGCGCGGTCGACATCCTCGCGTCCGGCAGCCTGAACGGTCGCCAGCACCTCGCCAGTGGCAGGGTTGATGGTCTCGAAGGTGCGACCGCTGGTGGCCGATGTATAACCACCATTAATATAAAGCTGCTGTTCTGCCATTCGGGACATAACGCCTCCTCGGTTATGGGTTCGGTAAATGCTGACGAATAAAGTGGCTGGTCAGCGACTGCGCCAGCGTTTTATCCAGCGGTTTGCCGCTGAGCGCCGCCCGCAGCCACAGGCCGTCTATCAGCGCCGCCAGCCCGTAGCCGGCCTCCTGCGCCTGCTCGCGCGGCAGCTCGCGGCGGAATTCGTACACCAGGTTCGACAGCAGGCGACGGCTGCTGACCTGCTGTAACCGATAAAGCATCGGCTGGTGCATGCTGCTGGCCCAAAAGGCCAGCCAGGCCTTCATCGCCGCGCTGCTGATCTGCGTCTCATCAAAGTTGCCGCCGACAATCGCCTGCAGGCGCTGGCTGGCGCTGCCGTCCGGCAGAGCGTGCAGACGGTTGAGCACCGCGTCGCGCAGCTGGCTGGTGATGTCGCGCATGGTCGCCTCCAGCAGACCATTTTTGTCTTTGAAATAGTGACTGATGATCCCCGTCGATACGCCCGCCCGCCGGGCAATTTGCGCGATGGTCGCGTCGTGCATTCCGACTTCATTTATTGCGTCCAGCGTGGCGTCGATCAGCTGCCTGCGCCGGATCGGCTGCATCCCCAGTTTGGGCATTTTTGCCACTCCATTCATCAGCGTTGGTTAACTATTAAAGCGGTTTTTGATTGGACGTTCAATATAAAATGTGTCTTAATTGTTGCGGATTTGGATTTTAATAGTTACAAAAACAGTGGGGATACTGGATGACAGATCTTTCGCAAAGCAGAGAAAAGGACAAAATCAATCCGGTGGTTTTTTATACCTCGGCCGGACTGATTTTGTTGTTTTCCCTGATGACGATCTTTTTTCGCGATTTTTCTGCCGAGTGGATTGGGCGCACCCTGGACTGGGTGTCGAAAACCTTCGGCTGGTACTATCTGCTGGCGGCGACGCTGTATATCGTCTTCGTCGTCTGCATTGCCTGCTCGCGCTTCGGCTCGGTGAAGCTCGGGCCGGAGCAGTCAAAGCCCGAGTTCAGCCTGCTGAGCTGGGCGGCGATGCTGTTCGCCGCCGGCATCGGCATCGACCTGATGTTCTTCTCGGTCGCCGAGCCGGTGACGCAATATATGCAGCCGCCGGAAGGGGCGGGGCAGACCATCGAGGCGGCGCGCCAGGCGATGGTCTGGACCCTGTTTCACTATGGCTTAACCGGTTGGTCAATGTATGCCCTGATGGGCATGGCGCTGGGATACTTTAGCTATCGTTATAATTTGCCGCTCACCATCCGCTCGGCGCTGTACCCGATTTTTGGTAAACGGATCAATGGGCCCATCGGCCACAGCGTCGATATTGCGGCGGTGATCGGCACCATCTTCGGCATCGCCACCACCCTCGGTATCGGCGTAGTGCAGCTCAACTACGGTCTGAGCGTGCTGTTCGATATTCCGGACTCGCTGGCGGCGAAAGCGGCCCTGATTGCGCTGTCGGTGATCATCGCCACCATCTCGGTCACCTCCGGGGTGGACAAGGGCATCCGCGTGCTCTCCGAACTGAACGTCGCCCTCGCGCTGGGGCTGATCCTGTTCGTGCTGTTCATGGGCGATACCTCCTTCCTGCTCAATGCGTTAGTGCTCAACGTCGGCGACTACGTCAATCGCTTTATGGGCATGACGCTGAACAGCTTCGCCTTCGACCGGCCGGTAGAATGGATGAACAACTGGACGCTCTTTTTCTGGGCGTGGTGGGTGGCCTGGTCGCCGTTTGTGGGCCTGTTCCTGGCGCGCATTTCGCGCGGGCGCACCATCCGCCAGTTTGTGATGGGCACCCTGATTATTCCCTTCACCTTTACCCTGCTGTGGCTGTCGGTGTTCGGCAACAGCGCGCTGTATGAGATCATCCACGGCGACGCGGCCTTTGCCCAGGAGGCGATGGCCCACCCGGAGCGCGGTTTCTATAGCCTGCTGGCGCAGTATCCGGCGTTTACCTTTAGCGCGTCGGTGGCGACCATCACCGGTCTGCTGTTTTACGTTACCTCCGCCGACTCCGGCGCGCTGGTGCTGGGGAATTTCACCTCGAAGCTGAAGGACATCAACAGCGACGCCCCGAACTGGCTGCGCATCTTCTGGTCGGTAGCCATCGGTCTGTTGACCCTCGGGATGCTGATGACCAACGGCATCTCGGCGCTGCAGAACACCACGGTGATCATGGGGCTGCCGTTCAGCTTTGTGATTTTCTTCGTGATGGCCGGACTGTATAAATCTCTGAAAGTGGAAGATTACCGCCGGGTCAGCGCGAGCCGCGACACCGCCCCGCGCCCGATGGGCCTCCAGGATCGTCTGAGCTGGAAGAAGCGCCTGTCGCGGCTGATGAATTACCCGGGCACGCGCTATACCAAACTGATGATGGAGACGGTGTGCTACCCGGCGATGGAGGAGGTGGCCCAGGAGCTGCGGCTGCGCGGCGCGGCGGTGGAATTGAAGAGCCTGCCGCCGGAAGAGGGTGAGAACCTTGGCCACCTCGATCTGCTGGTGCACATGGGCGACGAGCAGAACTTTATCTACAAGATCTGGCCGCAGCAGTACTCGGTGCCGGGCTTTACCTATCGGGCGCGCAGCGGGAAATCCACCTATTACCGGCTGGAGACCTTCCTGCTGGAGGGCAGTCAGGGTAACGACCTGATGGACTACAGCAAAGAGCAGGTGATCACCGATATTCTCGACCAGTACGAGCGGCACCTGAACTTTATCCATCTGCATCGGGAAGCGCCGGGGAACAGCGTGATGTTCCCGGATGGCTAATCAGGGAAGCCCCCGTCGGGGAAAGGCTGACGGGGGCGATGGTCGTTACTGGTAGTTAAAGGCGTCCGGGTGGTTGTCGAGGCTGCCGCTGAGGGCGGCAAACAGCACGGTTTTGCCATCGATGGACAGGGCATCGCTGACGTTAAGCCAGGTCAGCTTCTCCTGGTCGGTTTTTTCATCGACCACCGAGTAAACGCCGGACATCTGTTTGCTTTTTTCCGACCAGATCACCGCGATACGTTCATGGCCGCAGTCGTGGGGTTTGCAGGCGCTTAACACCTGCCAGGATTCGCTACCCAGTTTCACCGTCTGCGCGGGCGAACCGGTGCCGCCGGAGGTCACCCAGGCGGGCAGCTGATGGCCTTTGACCATCTGGTTAAACGACGCCCGGGTGGCGGCATCGTGAGCCAGACTGTTCAGCGTGACATCGCCTTGCGCCATAACGCTGGCGGAGGCGGCTAAGGCGACGATAGCGGTAAGAGCTTTAAACATGTTTCCTCCTGGACTTATTCCGTCCTCATAACAAGCCTCTTTATAGTGAGCGTAGAGAATGATTAATGCAAACTCTGACATATTTTCTGTGAATGATTAGAAGCGGTGCGCGCATGGACGTTACGCTAAGCGATATGCCATGATGCGGATTGATTTATTTTCCAAATATATGCCCTTGGGATAAAGCAGTTAGCGAAGTGGCATAGTTATTCAGGCGATAAAGCATGGCGTATGTGAATCATCTACTGACGTTTATTGAGAGTAATCCGGCGCTGGCGGTGGGGTTTAATCTTATTCTGCTGCTGCTCTCCGGCATATTTGCCCATCTTTTATGCAAGTTCTTGCTGATTAAAGTGGTGCGTAAGGTCTTCTTTAGTAGCCACAAACAGGATGTGCCGCTGGAGAAGGATCGACGCATCGCCGAAAAGCTGTCCAATTTCATTCCGGTTATTATCGTCTATTACGTTCTGCAGTTTATGCCGGCGATGCCGGCATCGCTGGTGACGGCGATTAATACTATCTGCGGGATCTTGTTTTTTATTTTTATGTCGGTGTTTTTCAACGAGATGCTGGATATTGTCAACAGCTCCTATCTGCGAAAGACCAAACGTAAAAATCATTCCATTAAGGGCTATATCCAGATAGGCAAAATCTTAGTCCACATCCTGGCGGCGATCATGATCCTCGCCGTGATGTCGAACAAATCGCCGATCATTATTATCTCCAGTCTGGGGGCCGTGGCGGCGGTACTGATGATCGTGTTCCAGCATACTCTGCTGTCGCTGGTGGCGAACGTTCAGCTGTCGTCCAACGACGTGCTCCAGCTGGGGGACTGGATTGAAATGCCTGACAAGAACCTCAGCGGTGAGGTGACGGATATCGCGCTGCACACCATTACCATCCGCAACTGGGACAATACCATCTCCCGTATCCCGACCAAGAATTTCCTCACCGAGACCTATACCAACTGGCAGGCGATGTTCTCCTCCGGGGCGCGGCGGATCATGCGCAGTATCGCCATCGATCAGCACTCGGTGCGTTTTCTCGACCAGGAGATGCTCTCCTCGATGCTGACCATCCGCGGGGTGAGTGAGCCTCTGGCGACGCTGCTTGACGGCCGGGATCCCGGCGGCGTGGCCGACCGCTGGTTTATCGATAACGGGCTGACCAACCTGACCCTGTTTCGCCACTATCTGATGCACTATCTCGCCGAGCGGCCGGATATTATTAAGGAGATGTACATTGTGGCGAGAACGCTGAAACCGTCGCCCTCGGGCATCCCGCTGGAGATTTACTGCTTCACCACCTCAACGCTATGGAAAGACTACGAAAACACCCAGTCGGCGATATTTGAGTACATTACCGCGGTGGCCGGACAGTTTTCCCTGCGCCTCTATCAGTATCCCGCCGGGCACGATTTCTGGCGTCTCTCCCAGGAGCACGCCGCCCGGACGGGCCTGCCGCCGTCGGCCGAAGGCTAAGCGCTGATCTGCTGGCGCCAGAGGGCGATCTCCTCCTCCAGCCAGGCGATGAACCGGGCGACTTCCGGCCGGTTCTCCGCCTGCGGGGAGACGGTTAGCCAGTAGTGCCAGGGG
>NZ_GL882702.1:18602-32149 GCF_000195655.1 Klebsiella sp. MS 92-3 | reverse complement strand
CGCCGCGGGCTATCGCCCCCGCCACCAGGGAGCGCCGCTCCAGCGCCACGCCGGCCCCCAGGCGGACCGCCTCCAGCACCAGATTGGAGTCGTTCAGGCGCAGGCCCGCGGGGACGATCGGCTTTTCCAGCCCCGCCTGGCTGCACCAGGCGTTCCAGGACTCCATGGAAAAAATAATATCGCTGGCGGCGATCGCCTGCGGGGTGGTCGGCAGGTTACCGCCGCGATAGCCGGGGGCGGCGACCACCAGCTGTTCATCGGCAAACAGATGCCGGCTTTCCATTCCCTCCCAATCGCCTTGCCCCATGCGAATGGCCAGATCGATACCCTCCTGTTGCAGGTTAACCACCGCCAGGCTGGTCAGCAGGCGCACCGCGATCTGCGGATGCCGCGCCTGAAAGCGCGCCAGCCGCGGCAGCAGCCAGTGGCAGCCAAAGGAGGGGAGCGTCGCCAGGGTCACTTCCAGGGTGCGGGGTTTGATCTGCACCATGCGCGTGGCGTCGGCGATGTGCTGTAACGCCTCGCGGATTTGCAGGGCATAGAGCCGTCCTTCTTCCGTGATGCGCACTCCGCGGCCGTGGCGGATAAAGAGCGTGACGCCGACCAGGGCTTCCAGCTGTTTGATGTGCTGGCTGACCGCCGAATGGGTCACGCTCATCTCGTGGGCGGCCTGCGTTACGCTGCCGAGGCGCGCCACCGCCTCAAAGCTGCGCAGGCTGGCGACAGGGGGAAAATCTGCCATGGTGATCTCTCAGTCAGTGAGTCGATACGTTAACGTTACTATCGGGTTAGCGGGTTTTATAGCCGCCGCGAACAGGCTGAAAAAGGGGCTAAATGCCGCCTCAGTCGGTATAGCACAAGGGGGACTGGAGGGCTACAGCGAGTCGCCAATCTGTTAGTTTTACTAACCGTTGCGGTAAGTATCTGGTGATATTCGCGGCATCGGTTTTCCAGTAAGGTAAAGCCGCAACCTCTTTATCGCAGGCAGGAGTGACGATGAAACTCATTGGTATGATGGATTCACCTTATGTAAGACGCGTGGCGGTTTCTCTGGCGCTCTATGGCGTGGAATTCGAGAGCCTGCCGCTATCGGTCTTTAGCGGCTTTGACGAATTTTCCCGCATTAATCCGGTGGTCAAGGCGCCGACGGTGGTGCTCGATAACGGGACGCAGCTGATGGACTCCACGCTGATCCTCCACTATTTCGAAACGACCAATCCGGCCGGGCGCCGGCTGCTTCCCGCGCATCCCGAGGCGCTGGCCCGCGATCTGCACCTGCTGGGGGTGATCCTCGCCGCCTGTGAAAAAGCGGTCCAGCATGTTTATGAGCACCGTCTGCGGCCGGAAGAGAAGCAGTATCAGCCGTGGGTAGCCCGGGTGACCGGCCAGCTGCTGGCCGCCTGTCGGGAGTGGGACGCCCGGCTGGCAGACCGCGCCGCCGCCGCGCAGCCGGATCAGGTGATGGTCACCAGCACGGTGGTCTGGTCCTTTATCCAGTTGATGATCCCGGCGGTGGTGTCGGCCGCGGCGTTTCCGCATATTCGCGCGCTGGCGGAGAAGGGAGAGGCGCTGCCGGCGTTTCAACAGTATCCGCTGGGTTAACGGCAGGGGTGGAGAGGGGCGCCGCAGCGTGGCGCCCTGAAGCAGGAGAGGATCACCAGCAGACAAACCCGCCGTCGACCACCAGGTCTACGCCGGTGCAGAACGAGGCGGCGTCGCTGGCGAGGAACAGCGCCGGGCCGGCTATCTCTTCCACCTTCGCCATTCGCTGCATCGGCGTCTGGCTTTCAAACTCGCGGGTCTGGTGCACCATCTCCGGACGGGTATTCATCGGCGTGGCGGTATATCCCGGGCTAATGGAATTGACGCGGATCCCTTTGCCCACCCACTCCATCGCCAGGCTTTTCGACAGATGGATCACGCCGGCTTTGGAGCAGTTGTAATGCGCCTGGTCGAGGCCGCGGTTAACAATAATCCCCGACATCGAGGCGATATTGATAATCGACCCGCCGCCGGACTCCAGCATCAGTTCCGCTTCCGCTTTGCAGGAGTTCCATATGCCGGTGAGATTGATGTCGATAACCCGTTGCCACTGCTCGCTCTCCATCTCCAGGGCCGGATTGGCGTTGGCGATCCCGGCGGCGTTAACGGCGATATCGAGGCGGCCATAGCGGCTTTTGGCGAGCGCAACGGCGGCGCGCAGGTCGGCAATCTGGCGGACATCGCCGGTAAAAGAACAAGCCTGACCGCCGATGGATTCAATATGGCTGACCGTTTCCGCCAGCCCGCCGTCGTCGCGAAGATCAAAACAGACTACCCGTGCACCCGCGCTGGCGAGGCTGCAGGCGATGGTCTGGCCGATGCCGCTGCCGGCGCCGGTGACGAAAGCGACGCGATCCCGCAGGTTAAACAGCTGCTGTGCAAAGTCTTTACCGATCATAATGTTTACTCTCTTCAATATAGTGTCGAACGTCGGGAGCCCTGTTTCCCGAATGGCGGCGCGCCGCGCCTTATCCGGGCAACCTTTCGGCGGTGTTACGTAGCCCCGGTAAGCGAAGCGCCACCGGGGGGACGTCCCGGCGTGGTGGCGCCAATGCGGGACGCCTTATTCGGGCTATGGGGCCCGCTAACCCGCGGGGGATTACGACATAATCAAACCGCCATCGATATTGATGGTCTGCCCGGTGAGATAGCGCGCGTCGTCGGAGGCGAGGAAGGCCACCAGCCCGGCCACGTCTTCCGGCTTACCGGCGCGTTTCATTGGGATCCCTTCGACCCACTCGGCCATCAGTTCGCCCTTGCCGTAGCGCTTCTGCTCGGTGCTGAGAATTTCGCCCCACACGCGGTCGTTGTAATCCCACATCTCGCTCTCAATGATGCCGGGGCAGAAGGCGTTGACGGTGATGTTCCACGGTGCCAGCTCGTGCGCCAGGCTTTGGGTAATGCCGATCACGCCCATTTTGCTGGCGGCGTAGTGCGGCGTGTAGATAAAACCCTGTCGCCCCTGGCCGGAAGAGGTGTTGATCAGGCTGCCGTGATTCTGTTTCACCATATATTTGGCCGCCTCGCGGCAGCACAGCCACACGCCGGTGGTGTTGACCGCCAGCACTTTTTCGAAATCGGCTTTTGGCATCCGGTCGTAGTAATCGATGGTGATCACCCCGGCGTTCTGAATGGAGACGTCGATGGTGCCGAAGCGGGCGGCGGCCTGCTCATACAGCGACTGCACCTGCGCTTCGTCGGTCACATCGACCCGCAGCGATAAAATATCCGCCTGATAGCGCTGACGCAGCGTTTCGGCGGTCTCGTGAACGCGCTCGGCGTTGGAGACCATCACCAGGTTTGCGCCGTCGCGGGCAAAGCGCTCGGCAATGCCTGCGCCGATGCCGCGGCAGGCGCCGGTGATCACCACCGTTTTGTTCTGGAAATCTCGTTGCATATTTTTTCCCTTTCGCTGAGCCGGGCACCAGGCCCGGCGGAAGATGTGAATCGTTGCCGGTTAGCTGGAGGTGGCGCCGTTGGGGGGGATGGCGGCCAGTTTTTCCTCGTGGCGGCGCATCAGGATGACCTTGCTCTGCAGCTTCTGCTGGAACTGGTCGACGACCACAGCGGTGACAATCACCACGCCTTTAATCACCATCTGCCAGAAGTCGCTGACGCCCATCATCACCATGCCGTCGGCAAGGAAGACGATGACGAAGGCGCCGATAATTGACCCGGTCCCCCGGCCGCGGCCGCCGGCCAGCGCGGTACCGCCGAGCACGGTGGCGCCGATGGCGTCCATCTCAAACATGTTGCCGGTCATCGGGTGCGCGGTTTGCAGCTGTGATGCGACGATCAGGCCGACAAACGCCGCGCACAGGCCGGAGAAGGCATAGACGAATATTTTCGCTTTCACGATCGGCACGCCGGCGAGGCGGGCGGCAGACTCATTGCCGCCGATGGCGTAGATGTAGCGGCCAAGCGGCGTTTTAGTGGTCAGCCAGTAGCCCAGCACGAGGAAGCCGATCATCAGCCAGATCGGCAGATAGACGCCGAGCAGGGTGCCGGATCCGAGGGTGGCGAAACCGGTGTTGCCCAGCGCTTCCATGCCGTTGAGATTCGGGTAGGTGCTCCCGTCGTTAAACAGCAGCGCGGAGCCGCGGGCGACATACATCATGCCTAAGGTGCAGATAAACGGCGCCACGCCGAAGCGGGTGATCACCGCGCCGTTGACCAGACCGACCAGCACACCGAAGATCGCCACGCAGAGGATCACCTCCGGGACATTAAAGAAGAGGATATCGCCGTTCCACAGCGGCAGGCCGTTGGTCAGCAGCGCGCCCGCGACCATGCCGCAGATCCCCGCTACCGCGCCGACGGACAAATCAATGCCGCCGGTGAGAATGACCAGCGTCATGCCGATGGCCAGCAGGCCGGTGA
Source organism: Klebsiella sp. MS 92-3 (assembly GCF_000195655.1). Lineage (NCBI taxonomy): Bacteria > Pseudomonadati > Pseudomonadota > Gammaproteobacteria > Enterobacterales > Enterobacteriaceae > Klebsiella > Klebsiella sp. MS 92-3. Next base: position 27,727 of record NZ_GL882702.1, on the reverse strand, counting down.
TCGCCACGTGCTGGGTCATGATCAGCAGGTTAGAGGCGGTCAGGAAGTTGGGTACCATCACGCTGAAGAACGCGATCACCAGCAGGAGGGCGATAAAGGTGCGGGCCTTCAGCAGGTACATATAAATCATATATTTCTGGTTCATGATGGATTCCAGCCTGATTAATCTTGAGGTGTTGAAGCCGCGATTAACTGTTCGCGGGTCACCGCATGGCGCGGTAAATCGGCGGTAATGCGGCCATCGGCCATCACCAGGATGCGGTCGGCCAGGGCCATCACCTCATCCAGTTCCGAAGATGAGAACATCACCGCCAGCCCCTGCTGAGCCATTTTGCCGATCAGGTGATAGACGTCGGTTTTCGCGCCGACGTCGATGCCGCGCGTCGGTTCGTCGAGGAACACCACCTGCGGCTGGGTCATCAGCGCTTTACCCAGCACCACTTTTTGTTGATTGCCGCCGCTCAGCGAGGTGATGGGCAATGTGGCGTCGCTGACCTTGATCGCCAGCTGCTGGATCATCTCTTTCACGCAGGTCTCTTCTTTTTGCGGGTTCAACCAGCGCCAGGCGCGGCGGAACCCCTGCAGGCTGAAATCAGAGAGCGTCATGTTGGCCTGAATCGACATCATCTGCACCACGCCTTCGCCCTGACGGTCCTCCGGCACCAGCGCCAGCCCCTTTTTCAGGCGCTGTTGAAAGCGAGATTTGCCGATGCTTTCGCCGTTAAGATGCACCTCGCCGCGCTGGCAGGGCATCAAGCCGACCAGGCCTTTAAACAGCTCGGTGCGCCCGGCGCCCAGCAGGCCGTAAATACCGATCACTTCGCCTTTGCTGAGGGTGAAGGTGACGTCATTGAGCTTGTAACCGCCGCTGGGATGCAGCGCGGTCAGCCCTTTGACGTCAAGCACTGCGTCGCCTTTTGGCGCCGGTTGATAATCAAAGTGTTTTTTCTTATCACCGACCATCTGCTCGATGATCCACGGTACGCTGGCGTCGCTGACGTGACGCTCGCTGATAAAGCGACCGTCGCGGAAAATGGTGATGTTGTCGCCAATCTCCATCAGCTCTTCGAGGCGATGCGAGATATAGATGATGGTCACGCCGCGCCGCTTAAGCTGCGCGATCACCTTGAACAGCACTTTGACCTCAGACTGGCTCAGCGCCGAGGTGGGCTCGTCCATGATCAGCACGCGGGTGTCTTTCGACAGGGCGCGGGCAATCTCGACTAACTGCTGGTGGCCGATACCGAGTTCACCCAGCGGAGCGTAAGGATCGACATCCAGCTCCAGCCGTTCCAGCAGCGATTTGGCCAGCGCGTACTGGTATTTTTCGTTAATGCGTCCTTTCTGAAAGAATTCATTCGCCATGAAGATGTTGTCCATCACATTCATATTGGGAAATAAATTCAGTTCCTGAAAAATAATACTGATGCCCAGTTTTTCTGCCTGATGCGTCGACTGTAATGAAACTGCTTCACCATCGAGGATAATTTGCCCGGAGGAGGGCGTTTCCACACCGGCAAGCATTTTCATCATGGTGGATTTACCCGCACCATTTTCTCCGATTAGCACGTTGACCTTATTTCGATAGACCCGGTAATTGACATTATCCAGGGCGGTTACGCCGGGATAGACGCGCGACAGGCCGCGGGTTTCGATAATCACTTCGGACTCAACGGGCTGGGGAGCGACGAGATCGTGCGGCGCCATATTATTGTCCCCCTGCATGAATGATTTTCGCCGGGGTAATTTCCGGGAGAGTTTGTGGAATATCCCAGGCCGAGAAGACGCCGTACACCTCCACGCTGTCGCCGGTTTTGACGTTGGCTGTCTGAATCATTTTGACCGCCTGACTGTTGATATTCTTGCTGTACTCGCCGAACAGCACCTGGTCATTAAAGTCCTGATAGCTGGCGCCGCTGTAGCCGTCGCGCAGCTGGGTGCCGCGCAGGGTAGGGCCAATCTGCACCGTCACCTTCCCGACGCTGGCGTCGGGCAAGGGCATTTTGCCGCTGCGCGAGGCGGTATCGAGTTTGCTGACGGTACCTGAAACCTTGACGTAGAAGATGCAGGGGTTTTCATCCTGCGCACGGTAGCCGAGGGTTTTACAGGCGCTATCAATGTCTTTTGCCGCCTTGAGCGCGCTCATCAGTTCCGCCGCCGGACGCGCTTTCGTCACCACCTGCGGTACGATGCTCTGCTGCCAGGTTTTATCCATATTCGCCATATGCGGGTTGGGCGGGGATTTCAGGTCTGCCAGCTCCTGCTGCGAGACGATGCGACAGCCCCCTAGCGCCAGTACGGCCAGCGTCAGACAGGTTTTCTTAAACATAATGCTCTCCTCTGCGCCCCCGCAGGGGCGCAACCACCCGAACTCAGGACTTAATGTTGAAATCCTGGACTTTATCGGCGTTATCCTGAGTAATCAGAATGCCGCGGAACATCACGCGCTGCTTCGCCGGCTTCTCGCCTTTTTGCAGGTAGTTATCCAGATCGGTGACGCCCTGAGCGGCGATGGCCTGCGCCTGCAGCATCACGGTTGCCTGCAGGGTGCCGGCTTTCACGGCGTCGCGCTCATCGTTGCTGCCGTCGATGCCGACGACGATCACATCGCTACGGTTGGCCGCTTTCAGCGCCGCAATCGCGCCAAGGGCTACCGGCCCGTTGCCACAGATGACGCCTTTCACGTCGGGGTGCGCCTGCAGGATGCTGTCCATGATGCGTTTGCCGTCGATCAGGGTGCCTTTGGCATCCTGTTTCGCCACGCTGACCATATCCGGATATTGGTCAATGATCTGATGGAAAGATTTAGAACGGGTGACGCAGTTATTATCGGCGAGGTTGCAGGTCAGCTCGGCGTATTTGCCTTTCTCCGCCATTTTCTCGACGAAGACGTTGGCGACCTCAGAGCCGGCCTGGAAGTTATTGTGGGTAATTTGTTCCAGTGCCACATCATCAACCGGAATTTCGCGGTTAATTAAGACCACCGGAATGCCCGCTTTTTTGGCTTTTTCAACGGCGGCGACGCTGGCGGTGGAGTCAGCGTTATCGAGAATAATGCCCTGCACTTTTTTACCAATCGCGGTGTCGATAAGCTCATTCTGCTTTTTGACATCTTCGCCATGGGACAGCACGGTGGTTTTGTAGCCGAGAGCTTGCGCTTTTTCGCTGGCGCCTTTGGCTTCCGAGGCGTAATACGGGTTATCCAGCGAGTTGACCATGATCATAATGGTGCCTTTCTCCGCGGCGTGCGCGGCAAAGGAGAAGGCGGTCAGGGTCGCAGCGGTTAAAAGGGTTATACGTAATTTCATGACTCTGTTCCTGTATTTTTATATTCGAACAAATGAGCCCCTGAGCGGGCAGGCTTTTACGGTCTGAAATTTCCCCTAATGTATTCGGGGATAGCGATATCGTTATGGGCCGGGTTTCTCCTGTGATAAGTGAATGCGTGTCGTCGCGCAGTCTGGCGGTCAGGCTGGCGAGTCCGGTTTCCATAATGTTCGGTCGACCGCATGGCGCCACTCCTGCCAGCGCGTTTGTAAGCGCTGGTGGCGGGCCATGTCGGGCTGAAAGGTGCTATGTTCGGTTAAGAAGGCCTGCAGATCGGCGGTCGATCCCGGATGGAGCGCTTTGCGTGCCAGCAACGCCGCGCCGATGGCGGACAGCTCCGGCACGTCGCTGCGCATCACCGGGCAGCCGAGCAGATCGGCCTGGTATTGCATCAGCCAGTCATTGTTGGTCGGCCCGCCGTCCACCATCAACGCCGTCAGGGTGAACTCCTCATGCTGACGCATCGCCACCACCACGTCGGCTATCTGATAGGTGATGGACTCCAGCGCCGCACGGATCAGATGCGCGCGTTTCACCCCGCGACTCAGGCCGCAAATCACGCCGCGGGCGCTGTCATCCCACCAGGGCGCGCCAAGACCGGTCAGCGCCGGCACGAAGTAGACCCCGAGGGTTGAGTCGACGGAGGCGGGGAGGGTATTCAGCTCATGGGCCAGCTCGGCGGCAGAGAGTTCGCTCAGTCCGGTGCTGTCCGCCATCCAGGCGACAGCATCGCCGGTGTGGGGAATATTCCCTTCCAGGCCCCACACCAGCTGGTCGCCATCGTGCCAGGCGACGGTGGTCGCCAGCGCGTCGATATCGCACTGCGCCGATTTGACCGGGGCCATGACCGAAGAGCCGGTGCCGTAGGTGGCTTTGACGCAGCCTGCCTCGCCGAGCGCGTGGCCGAACAGCGCGGCGTGGGAGTCGCCGATCATCGACATGATCGGAATACCGTCCGGAATGGCGGCCAGTCCTTTGGTATGGCCGAAGAGGCCGCTCGACGGTTTAATTTCCGGCAACGCCGCGCGCGGAATGCCGAACAGCGCCAGCATCTCGTCGTCCCACTCGCCGCGGTGCAGGTTCAGCAGCTGGGTGCGGGAGGCATTGCAGTAGTCGCAGCAGAAGGCTTCTCCAGCAGTCAGATTCCACAGCAGCCAGCTGTCGATGGTGCCGAGGCAAATCTCACCGCGTTCGGCGCGCAGGTGGCCATCGACAGTCGCATCCAGCAGCCAGCGCATTTTGGAGGCCGAGAACAGCGGGGCGATTGGCAGGCCGGTGGCACGCTTAATGTGCTGTTCCTGACGATCGTGACGCAGCGTGTCGCAGAACGCGGCGCTGCGGGTGCATTGCCAGGTAATGGCCGCGTTAATCGGTTCGCCGCTGTCGCGATACCAGCCGATGGCGGTTTCCCGCTGGTTGCTGATAGCCAGCGCGGCGACGTTTTCCGCGCCAACGTGGGCCACCGCGCTGGCGATCACCGTCAGTGAGGCGGTAACCAGCGCTTCGCCCGATTGCTCCACCCAGCCGTCGCGCGGCGTTTGGATCGCCAGCGGCTGCGAGAATTTGACGATAACTTTGCCCCGGCTATCCAGCACCACCGCTTTGGCGTTGGTGGTGCCTTCATCCAGGGCAATGATGAACTCTTTTGCTGTCGCCTGCATCGTGCTCTCCTCGGTCACTCGGTGTCCTGGAACCGCGAAGACGAGGAATATCTCCCACCGTCTCCTGCGTCTGTGCAGGCCATGTTGTGACATTTCATTATCATCTTTTTAATTACTGAATATATATTCGATAGTGATTATTTATTTGATACCTTAAGCCACAAACCCGGTGACGGGCTACCGGAAAAATCATCAATTGTGCTGGCAATCACATTTCGCCGATCGGCGAAAGCGGCGATAGGCGGCTGGAGTGGTTGATTAACTGATTGAATTTAAATGTATTAACAGAGCCAGCCCTGAAGCTAAAAAAGCACGTCAGGGCGGCAGAGAGGAAAAGCAGCGCGGCAGGTTAGTCGCTAACCAGCATGCGAGCGGTAGGGTAATCGGTGATTAAAACATCAATGTAGCCGCCGGTGAGGGCGCCTTTGATGGCCGCGACTTTGTCGGTACCGCCGGCCAGCGCGACCACGTTCGGGCATTTTTTGACCTTCTCCAGCGCCATACCGATCACCGGATCTTCATCATCGCGTAACACCGGATGGCCGTTTTTGTCGTAGTAGTGCAGGCAGATATCACCCACCGCGCCGCGCGCCGCCAGCACCTGCAGCATATCTTCGTGATAGTAGTTACCGGAGGTTTTCAGCAGTTGAGAGGGTTCGAGAATGCCGATGCCGACGATGGCGATATCCACTTCATCAAAGCGCGACACCACGTCAGCGACGTCTTTGCTGGCCAGCAGCCGGTTGCGCTCCTCCATGGATCCTTCGATGCTCTGTGACGGCAGCAGCCAGGCGTCGCAATTCAGGCGCTGGGCGAGGGTCTGGGTAAGAATCGTCGCCTGCACGTTACCGTTTGGCCCGACGCCGCCGAGCAGTTGGATCACGCCGCTGGCTTTCAGGTTTTGCGCATGAACTTCATCGACCATCGCGCGAATGGTTGAGCTCCACGAGGAGACGCCAATCAGATCTTTTGGCCGCAGCCGGGTTTCCAGATAGTGGGCGGCGGCGGAGCCAATCGCCCGCTTGATGGTATGATCGCTGGCCTCTTCCTCGGTATCCACCACCACCGCCTGCTTAAGGCCGTAGCGATCCTCAAGCCCTTTTTCGAGCTTCAGAAAGATGTTGGACGGCTGAACGACGCTGATCTTGACGACGCCTTCTTTCTGGCAGCGGGTAATGGCGCGGGAGACAAATGACTGAGACAGCGAGAGAAGTTGGGCGATATCAGACTGCTTTCGTCCTTCCAGATAGTAAAGCGTGGCAATCTTAACCAATAGCCGTTGTTCATCCTGCTTAGCCATATTAATCCTCGAAAATCATTTATCGCCTTTCTTCAGGCGGTTAGCTGCAGCCATTATCGTAGTGACTTTTATCATACGCGAAAAAAAATCAGACTTAAGTGTGACAGGCGTCTAACTTTTGCCAATCCTCAAAATCGACTATGGACAAAAACAAAACAGCCAGGCCATAATCGAATAAAGAATCATTATTGAATATATATTCAAGGCGATTTCGAGTCAATGTGTTTATCCGGGCTTCGCCTGGAGCGGGAGGCAGAATGTTCCTGAGTAGGGCGCTGTGGCAGAAGGCTTACCACCCGGCATAGGGATATCTGGTTTTTTTAGTCCTTGCTGGAATAAATATTCCATGCTGAAAATAAATTCAGAGGTGTGAAATGAATCCCTACAGATATGATATTCAGACGCTGGAGCGTAAAGCCCGCGCGGTGCGGCGCCATATTGTGCGCTTAAACGCCAATAGTCCGGCCGGCGGCCACACCGGGGCTGACCTTTCGCAGGTCGAACTGTTAACCGCGCTCTATTTCCGCGTCCTTAACGTCGCGCCGGACCGGCTCGACGACCCGCAGCGCGATATCTACATCCAGTCGAAAGGCCACGCCGTGGGCTGCTACTACTGCGTCCTGGCGGAAGCCGGCTTCTTCCCGGTCGAGTGGCTGGAGACCTACCAGCATGCCAATTCCCATCTCCCCGGCCACCCGGTGCGGCAAAAAACGCCGGGCATCGAGCTCAACACCGGCGCGCTGGGCCACGGTTTGCCTGTTGCGGTGGGGCTGGCGCTGGCCGCGAAGAAAAGCAACAGCACCCGCCGCATTTTTTTGATCACCGGCGACGGCGAACTGGCGGAAGGCAGTAACTGGGAAGCCGCCCTGGCGGCTGCACATTACGGCCTGGATAATCTGGTCATTATTAATGATAAGAACAACCTCCAGCTGGCCGGGCCGACGCGCGAGATCATGAATACCGATCCGCTGGCCGATAAATGGCGCGCCTTCGGTATGGAAGTCAGCGAATGCCAGGGTAACGACATGGCCTCGGTGGTCTCGGTCATCGAGGGGTTGAAGCAGGAAGGTAAACCCAACGTTATTATTGCCAACACCACGAAAGGTGCCGGTATTTCCTTTATCCAGGGGCGCCCGGAGTGGCACCACCGGGTGCCGAAAGGCGAAGAAATTGCACTGGCACTGGAGGAACTGAAAGATGAGTAATGCAGAACACCTGGCTAACGTCATGGTCGAAGCCTTTATCGCCGCCGTGGAGCGCGGCGTCGATCTGGTGCCGGTGGTAGCCGACTCCACGTCAACGGCCAAAATCGCGCCGTTTATTAAACAGTTCCCCGGCCGGCTGGTGAACGTCGGCATCGCCGAGCAGAGCATGGTCGGCACCGCCGCCGGTCTGGCGCTGGGCGGAAAAGTGGCTGTGACCTGTAACGCCGCGCCGTTTCTTATCTCGCGGGCCAATGAGCAAATCAAAGTGGATGTCTGTTACAACAACACCAACGTCAAGCTGTTTGGCCTTAACGCCGGAGCCAGCTACGGCCCGCTGGCCAGCACCCACCATGCCATTGACGATCTGGCGGTGATGCGCGGCTTTGGCAATATCCAGATCTTCGCCCCCTCCACGCCGCGCGAATGTCGGCAGATCATCGACTATGCTCTTGCTTATCAGGGCCCGGTCTATATTCGTCTCGATGGCAAGGCGCTGCCGGAGCTGCTTGACGAGTCGTATCGCTTTGTTCCCGGCGCCGTGTTGACCCTGCGCGAAGGCGAGGACGTCGCGCTGGTGGCCACCGGTTCGACGGTGCATGAGGTGGTGGAGGCGGCGCAGCAGCTTGCCGACCTCGGTATCCAGGCGAAAGTGATCAGCGTGCCGTCGATCCGACCCTGCGATACCGCGGCGCTGCTGGCGGCGCTCCGGCCGTGCGGCTCGGTGATCACCGTCGAAGAGCATAACGTCAACGGCGGGCTGGGCAGCCTGGTGGCGGAGGTGCTGGCGGAAGCGGGGGTAGGCATTGCCCTGCAGCGGTTGGGGATTCCGGACGGGGAGTACGCCGCCGCCGCCGATCGCGGCTGGATGCGCCAGTACCACAGGTTTGATGCCGCCGCCATCGTTGCCCTGGTGCAAAAAAGGGGCTGATGGCCTGAACGCCCGTCGCGTGAAGCGTGCGGGCGTTTACTGCTGCAATGCGCAAAGCGTAATGATCTGATCCTCCGACGCTATCCAGTGCAAGAGATAGCGCTGCTCCGCAAACATAAGCGCTAAGGTGCTTGCCGTTATTTCCACGATCTGAAAATCGGCGAACCCCAGCGCGCGCTGATTTGCCGCAGGCGTCGCCTTAAACCCACTCTCTTTTGCCGAAAACGCCAGCGTCAGCGCCAGCGGGAAGGGCAGGCCGCTGCGCAGCAGCGCCGTTTTTTCCGCCGGGCTGATAATGCTGCTCTCCAGCTCGGCGGCCAGCTGTGGGGTAAACCGGCGCTCGATATCGACGCCCACCGGCCGATCGGCGATCACCGCCAGCGCGCGCTGGCCGCAATGACTTATGCTGCCGAACCAGGGCGTGGGCCACAGCGGCTGGCGCTGGTCGCCGATGGCGGGAAGCCGTTTCTCCCCCACCTCGCGCAGGGCGTATGCCGCGGCGATGCGTCCGGCCAGGTGCTCCGCCTGCCGCTTGCCGCCCCACCCGGTCAGGCTGGCGTGATAGGGCAGCCAGAACAGATCTTCAGGCTGGAAAGTCGCCGGGTCGAAGTCGATCTGCTGGATGGTATAGCCGGCCAGAGGCAAAACGGTGCGATGGTGGCGCATAGGATAAGGTTACCGCGGTTGCCCCCCCCCCCCCCCCC
>NZ_GL882702.1:10572-18509 GCF_000195655.1 Klebsiella sp. MS 92-3 | reverse complement strand
GGGGGGGGGGGGGGGGGGGGGGGAGGGAGAACCCGCTATCAGAAGTGGGTGTTGACGCTCAGGTACCAGGTGCGGCCCGATTCATTGTAGGTCTCGGCGCCGGCGCCGTACATCGTGCCGGTGGCGCCCCCGGTGGTCTGGGCGTTGCCCGCGCGCCAGTGGCGCTTATCGAAGACGTTATCCACGCCGCCGGTCAGACTGACGTATTTGGTGACGTCCCAGGTCGCGCTCAGGCCGAGGATGCTGTAGGGGCTAACCTCGTTCTTCTCGCTGCCGGTGACCGGTTGACCCTTGTAGTTGTACTTCTTCGGCTCCTGCTTGCCGTACCAGGTGAAGGTCGACTGCAGCGAAACGTCATCGCGAACCTGCCAGCTCAGCGTAGAGTTCAGCGTGTATTCCGGGATAATCGACAGACGATCGCCGGTCTTTTTGTTCTTACTCTGCAGCATATAGGTGATGTTGTTGGTCCAGTTGACGGTCTCGCTCACCGGAACGTTCAACGTCCCCTCCAGACCTTCCACCACCGCTTTCGGCACGTTTTCCCACTGGTAGAGATCGGTACCTTTATTGTTTTGATAGACCGGGGCATAGCCCGCTTCAATCTTGTTGCGGTAGTCGTTGCGGAACCAGGTGACGCCCGCCAGCCAGCCGTCGCGTTTAAACTCGAGGCCAATCTCTTTGTTGATGCTGGTCTCGGCTTTTAAGTCGTCATTACCCTGCAGATAGCAGCCGTCTTTACTGGCGTAGCAGCCCTGGCCTTTACTGTAGAGAATGTAGTTCGGGTTGGTCTGATACAGGCTCGGCGCTTTATAGGCGCGGGCGATGCCCATCTTCAGCGTGAAGTCATCCCACAGGCCCTGCGACAGGTTGAGGGACGGGCTCCAGTTATTGCCGACAATGCTGTGATGATCGAAACGCAGCGCCGGAGTCAGCATGGTGGTGTCGGTCAGCTCCATGTTGTTCTCGGCGAACAGCGAGAAGATTTCCGCCTGCGAGTACGGGCTGCGGCCGGTGCTGTCGTAACCCGGAATTTCGCCTCCCGACAGCGCCTGGGTGTTGGACGCGTTATCCTTCATCCGCTGTTGATTCCACTCGCTGCCCAGCGTCAGGTTCTGATTAACCAGGTAGTCGAACGGGATACTGACTTCACTGTGCAGCATCACATCTGACAGATCGATATCCGAGAACTGATTACTGTTAAAGATCCCCTCGGTGCCCCCGGCCAGGCCTTCGCCTTTGCGCGAGTTGCGGGTGCGCTCGTACTGCGCCCAGTTGCTGGTGGTCACCCCGTTGTCCCAGGCGCCGTTCCAGGTGACCGAGTAGGTGTTGCGGTACAGCCGGTTGGTCTCTTTACCGTAGTTCTCTTTTACCAGGTCGTTGGTGTTGGTGTTCTGGGTGTCGCCAGCGTAGAGGTTGCCCTGGCGGCTGTAGCCGGCTTCAAACTCCAGCGACTGCATCGGAGCGAATTCCCAGCGCACCAGACCATCGATGTTTTTGTTTTTCACCCCTTCGCGCCCGGCCGGCAGAGTATCGGCATAGATCCCGGTACGCTCGGACTGATGGCCCTGGTTGATATCCCAGGCGTCAGCCTGCGTTTTGTCGAGGTTACCGAACAGGCGGAAGCTAAAATCGCCGCCCAGCGGGCCGCTGAGGCTGAAGTTAGTGCGTTTGGTGGAGCCTTCATCCTTGTGCTCCGGGGCGTTCATATAGGTGTTCCATGAGCCGTGCCACTCATCGCCGGTTTTTTTGGTGATGATATTCACCACGCCGCCGGCGGCGCCGTTGCCGTAGCGGGCGGCGGCCGGGCCGCGAATCACTTCGATACGTTCGATCATCTCCGGCGGCACCCAGCTGGTATCGCCGCGGGTGTCGCGCTCGCCGCGCCAGCCAAGGCGCACGGAGTTGCGGCTGGTGACCGGCTTGCCGTCGATCAGGATCAGGGTATTTTCCGGACCCATGCCGCGGATATCAATCTGGCGGTTGTTGCCGCGCTGGCCGCTGGTGGAGTTGCCGGTCAGGTTGACCCCCGGCATGGTGCGAATGATCTCCGAGACGTCGCGCGCCGGGGGGCGTTTGCGGATCTCATCGGCGGTGATGGTGGAGACGCCCGGCGCCTGCAGGTTCTGCTCGGCGGCGGTGACCACCATGGTCTCTTCAGCGGCGCTGTTTTTATCGTCGGTGGCGGTTTCCGCTGCGCTTAACGGAAAAGCAACCCCGTAAATTCCCAGATTGACCAGCAAGGCCAGGGATTTGATCCTGTTATTCATTGTTATTCCTGCTTTTTGTCGCCACGTTCCCCAAACGCCCCTTCCCACCGGGAGGGGAGGCGGCATAAATGTTGCCAAAAGCGGGCAAAGGCACTCCGTCGCTGGCTGAATAAGCCCGATTTGACATGTTCTGATGAAAGACGCGCTTCCCACGGCGCGCTAATACGCTATTGCAAATGCAAATAGTTATCAATAATATTATCAATAAATAATGACAATTAATTAAAAAAGTCACGCTATACATAGGGTTAATGACAGAATGTTAAGGACAGGAAGCGAGGAGTGGTGGCAAACCCTGCGGGGGCCGCAGTGCCGCGCAGTGGATGACGCCATCGAGGTAACGTTCTGGTGGCGGGACCCGGCGGGGGATGAAACCCGCTCTCCCCATCGTCGGGTATGGCTCTATATCACCGGCGTGACCGACCACCATCAGAATGCGCGACCGCAATCGCTGCAACGTCTCCCCGGGACCGACGCCTGGTTCTGGCGCACTACACTGTCGCCGACCTGGCGCGGCAGCTACTGTTTTATTCCCTCCGACCGTGACGATGATTTTTCCCCTGAGGTGTTCAGCGCTGACGCGCCCGACCGCGCGCTGCTACGCGAAGGCTGGCGCAAACTGCTGCCGCGGGCGATAGCCGATCCGCTGAACCCGCACAGCTGGCTGGGCGGACGCGGCCATGGCGTGTCCGCCCTGGAGATGCCGCAGGCCCCCGCGCAGCCCGGCTGGGACCCGCTTAATGAGGCGCATCCTGCCGCCCGTTGCCTTGAGTGGCGCAGCGCGCGTCTGGGCAACCATCGCCGGGTCTGGATCTACACCACCGGCGAGGTCGTCGACCCGCAAACGCGGCCGCTGGCGATCCTGCTCGACGGCCAGTTCTGGGCCGAAAGCATGCCGGTGTGGTCGCCGCTGGCCGCCCTGACCCGCGAGGGAAGACTGCCACCGGCGGTCTACCTGCTGATCGACGCGATCGACAACCAGCGCCGCGGGGTTGAGCTGCCCTGTCACCGCGATTTCTGGCTGGCGGTGCAGGAGGAGCTCCTGCCGCTGGTCCACGGCTATGCCCCGTTCAGCGACCGCCCGGATCGGACGGTGGTGGCCGGGCAAAGCTTCGGCGGTCTGGCGGCGATGTTCGCCGCTCTCAACTGGCCGCAGCGCTTTGGCTGCGTGCTCAGCCAGTCAGGCTCCTACTGGTGGCCGCACCGTGATGGCCGCGGGACGGGCTTTATCGGCGAACAGCTTCGCCAGGGTGAGGTGTCCGCGGCCGGGCTGCGCGTCTGGCTGGAAGCGGGCCAACGCGAACCGATCATTTTTCGCGCGAACCAGGCGCTACTGGCGCAACTCACCACAACACAGCAGACGATTTTCTGGCGTCAGGTTGACGGCGGGCATGATGCGCTTTGCTGGCGCGGCGGGCTGACGGCAGGGCTTATCCAGCTCTGGCAGCCTCTGCTGTCGCACCCTTAGCATCGCGTTTTACGACAGGAGTTTGATATGCAATTCAGTAACCCCTTCGACAATCCGCAAGGGCAGTTTTACATTCTGCGCAATGATCAGCAGCAGTACAGCCTGTGGCCGGCGCACTGCGACCTGCCTGCCGGCTGGGCGGTGGTGTGCCCCCCGCAGTCGGCCGAGGCCTGCAACGCCTGGCTGGCGGCCAACTGGTCGACACTGACCCCCGCCCATCATGCGTCATAAGGAGCTGACAATGACCACTCGTTTACCGCTGGTTGCCGCGCAGCCGGGGATCTGGATGGCCGAGCGCCTCTCCACTCTGCCAGGCGCCTGGAGCGTGGCCCACTATGTTGAACTACGCGGCGCCCTCGACCCGACGCTGCTGGGAAAAGCGATTGTCGCCGGTCTGCAGCAGGCGGACACCCTCAGCCTGCGCTTTGAGGAAGAGGAGGGGGAAGTCTGGCAGTGGCTGGCGGCCGACCGCACCTTTGGCGAACCGTCGATCATTGACCTGCGGACGGCGCCGGATCCGCATCGCGCCGCCACGGAGCGGATGCAGGCGGATCTGGCGCAGGATCTGCGCGTCGACGGCGCCAACCCGCTGGTGTGCCATCAACTGCTGCGCGTCGGCGACGACCGCTGGTACTGGTATCAGCGTTATCACCACTTGCTGGTGGATGGCTTCAGCTTCCCGGCGATAACCCGGCAGATCGCCGCCATTTATCGCGCCTGGCAGCGGGGGGAAGCCACTCCTGAGTCGCCTTTCACCCCCTTCGCCGAGGTGGTGGACGAGTACCAGCGCTACGCCGGCAGCGAGGCCTGGCAGCGGGATAAAGCTTTCTGGCAGGCCCAGCGCCAGGCGTTACCGGCGCCTGCCTCACTCTCTGCCGCGCCGCTGGGCGGGCGCGCCGCCGGGAGCGATATCTGGCGGATGAAGCTGGAGATGAACGCCGACGCCTTCCGCCGCCTGGCCAGCCATGCGCCGCAGTGTCAGCCCGCTGACCTGGCGCTGGCGCTCACCACGCTGTGGCTGGGCCGCCTGTGCAACCGGATGGACTACGCGGCGGGCTTTATCTTTATGCGCCGGATGGGTTCAGCCGCGCTGACCTCGACGGGGCCGGTGCTCAATGTCCTGCCTCTGGCGGTGCATATTGACGCCCGGGAGACGCTGGCGGACCTGGCGATGCGCCTCGCCGCTCAGCTGAAAAAGATGCGCCGCCATCAGCGCTATGACGCCGAGCAGATCGTCCGCGACAGCGGCAAAGCGGCAGGGGACGAACCGCTGTTCGGCCCGGTGCTGAACGTCAAAGTCTTTGATTACCAGCTGGATATCGATGGTGTGCAGGCAGTGACCCACACCCTCGCCACCGGCCCGGTCAACGATCTCGAGCTGGCGCTGTTCCCGGATGAGACCGGCGGGCTGTCGCTGGAGATCCTCGCCAACAAGGCCCGGTACGACGAAGCCGAGCTCCGTCGCCACATGGCGCGACTGACCGCGCTGCTGGCGCAGTTCGCCGCCGATCCGGCGCTGCGCTGCGGCGAAGCAGAGATGCTCTCCGCCGACGAGCTGGCCCGGCTGGCGGCGGTCAACGATACCGCTGTGCCGCTGCCTGCCACCACCCTCAGCGCGCTGGTGGCCGACCAGGCGCGGAAGACCCCGGATGCGCCGGCGCTGGCGGACGCCCGCTGGCAGTTCAGCTATCGCGAGATGCGTCAGCAGGTGGTGGCGCTCGCGCAGCTGCTGCGTCAGCGCGGCGTGAAGCCGGGCGACAGCGTGGCGGTGGCCCTGCCGCGCTCGGTGTTCCTGACCCTGGCGCTGCACGGCATTGTCGAAGCGGGGGCCGCCTGGCTGCCGCTGGACACCGGCTACCCGGACGACCGCCTGCGGATGATGCTGGAAGACGCCCGGCCGTCGCTGCTGATCGCCACGGAGGATCAACTGGCCCGCTTCAGCGATATCCCCGGGCTGGAAAGCCTCTGCTACCAGCAGCCGCTGGCCGCCGGGGATGAGGCGCCGCTGGCGCTGTCAAAACCAGACCATACCGCCTACATCATCTTTACCTCCGGCTCCACCGGGCGGCCGAAAGGGGTGATGGTCGGCCAGACCGCCATCGTCAACCGCCTGCTGTGGATGCAGGATCGCTATCCGTTATCTGCGGACGACGTGGTGGCGCAGAAAACGCCGTGCAGTTTCGACGTGTCGGTGTGGGAATTCTGGTGGCCGTTTATCGCCGGCGCGCAGCTGGTGATGGCCGAGCCGGAGGCGCACCGCGACCCGCAGGCGATGCAGCAGTTCTTCGCCCGCTACGGCGTGACCACCACCCACTTTGTGCCGTCGATGCTGGCGGCGTTTGTCGCCTCGCTGGATGCCGACAGCGTCGCTGCCTGCCGCACGCTGCGGCGGGTATTCTGCAGCGGCGAAGCGCTGCCGACGGAATTGTGCCGCGAGTGGGAGCGCTTGACCGGCGCGCCGCTGCATAACCTGTACGGCCCGACGGAGGCGGCGGTGGACGTCAGCTGGTATCCGGCCTGCGGCCCTGAGCTGGCGGCGGTGACCGGCAGCAGCGTGCCGATTGGCTGGCCGGTGTGGAACACCGGGCTGCGCATTCTCGATGCCGCGATGCGCCCGGTACCGCCGGGGGGGGCGGGGGATCTTTATCTCACCGGCATCCAGCTGGCGCAGGGCTATCTGGGGCGCCCGGATCTCACCGCCAGCCGCTTTATCGCCGACCCGTTTGCCCCCGGCGAGCGGATGTATCGCACCGGCGACGTGGCGCGCTGGCTGGCGAACGGCGCGGTGGAGTACCTTGGCCGCAGCGACGATCAGCTGAAGATCCGCGGGCAGCGCATCGAGCTTGGCGAGATTGATCGGGTGATGTCGGCCCTGCCGGACGTGGGGCAGGCGGTGAGTCACGCCTGCGTCTTCAACCAGGCGGCGGCGACCGGCGGTGATGCCCGACAGCTGGTGGGCTATCTGGTCTCTGACTCCGGCCTGCCGCTGGATACCGCGGCGCTGAAAGCGCGGCTGGCGGAACAGCTGCCGCCGCATATGGTGCCGGTGGTGCTGATGCAGCTCGCTGAGCTGCCGCTGAGCGCCAACGGCAAACTGGACCGCAAAGCGCTGCCGCTGCCGACCCTCGGCGGCGAGCGCAGCGGCCGGCCGCCGGAGCCCGGCATGGAAACTCTTGTCGCCGCCGCCTTCAGCCAGCTGCTGGGCTGCGAGGTGAACGATATCGACGCCGATTTCTTCGCCCTTGGCGGCCATTCGCTGCTGGCGATGCGCCTGGCGGCACAGCTCAGCCGCCAGCTGGCGCGGCAGGTGACCCCGGGGCAGGTGATGGTGGCCTCGACGGTGGGCAAACTGAGCGCGCTGCTGGCCGCCGATCTCAGCGATGAGCAGGCCCAGCGCCTGGGGCTGGATACGCTTCTGCCGCTGCGCGAGAGCGACGGCCCGACGCTGTTCTGCTTCCATCCCGCCTCCGGCTTCGCCTGGCAGTTCAGCGTCCTGGCGCGCTATCTCAGCCCGCGCTGGTCGATTACCGGTATTCAGTCGCCGCGCCCGCAGGGGCCGATGGCCAGCGCCGCCAGCCTCGACGAGGTGTGCGAGCATCATCTGCGCACGCTGCTGGCGCAGCAGCCGCACGGCCCTTATTACCTGTTCGGGTATTCGCTGGGCGGCACCTTAGCCCAGGGGATTGCCGCCCGCTTGCGCCAGCGCGGCGAAGCGGTGGCCTTCCTCGGCCTGCTGGATACCTGGCCGCCGGAGACGCAAAACTGGGCGGAGAAAGAGGCCAACGGGCTGGATCCCGAGGTACTGGCGGAGATCGACCGCGAGCGCGAAGCGTTCCTCGCCGCCCAGCAGGGGCAAGCCTCCGGCGAGCTGTTCAGCGCTATCGAAGGCAACTATGCCG
Organism: Klebsiella sp. MS 92-3; assembly: GCF_000195655.1. Classification (NCBI taxonomy): domain Bacteria; kingdom Pseudomonadati; phylum Pseudomonadota; class Gammaproteobacteria; order Enterobacterales; family Enterobacteriaceae; genus Klebsiella; species Klebsiella sp. MS 92-3. Next base: position 10,875 of record NZ_GL882702.1, on the reverse strand, counting down.
ATGCGGTGCGGCTGTTAACTACTGCCCACAGCGCGAAGTTTGACGGCAAGGCGACGCTGTTCGTGGCGGAGAAGACGCGGCAGGAGGGGATGGATCCGCAGGTCGTATGGGGCCCGTGGGTGGGGGAACTGGAGGTGTTCAGCCAGAACTGCGCCCACGTCGATATCATCTCCCCGCAGGCCTTTGAGGCCATCGGTCCGGTGGTCAGGGAGATTCTGGGGTAACGGTTGAGTTCGGGCTACAGCAGGTAGCGCACGCCCCGCCCGGGTGCCCAAGGGGGGGGGGGGGGGGGGGGGGGGGGGG
>NZ_GL882702.1:0-10503 GCF_000195655.1 Klebsiella sp. MS 92-3 | reverse complement strand
CGCCCGGCTCAGCGTAGCGCAAGCCGGGGAAAGAGGAGATTACCGGCGGCCCAGCGGGACCACCAGCGGCGTATGCGCCACCGGATCTTCAATGATCGTGCAGCGCAGACCGTAAATCCGTTCAATCAGATCGGCGGTGACGATCTCCTTCGGCGCCCCCTCGGCGACGATCCTGCCGTCGCGCAGGGCGATCAGGTGGGTGGCGTAGCGGCAGGCCTGGTTAAGATCGTGCAGCACCGCCGCCAGGGTATAGCCCTTCTCGCGATTCAGCTCGCTCAACAGTTCCAGCAGGTCGATCTGATGGCTGATGTCCAGCCAGGTGGTCGGCTCATCCAGCAGCATAATCGCCGTTTCCTGGGCCAGCACCATCGCAATCCACGCCCGCTGCCGCTGGCCGCCGGAAAGCGTGTCGACGCTCTGCAGCGCCAGATCGCTGATCCCGGTCGCTCGCATCGCCTTGTTCACCGCCTCTTCATCTTCTTTGCGCCAGCGGGTAAACAGCGGCTGGTGCGGATAGCGCCCGCGGGCCACCAGCTCCTGCACCGTGATATCGCCAGGGGTGGTGGCATTCTGCGCCAGCAGCCCGATGCGGCGGGCAACCTCTTTACTGGCGTACTGCTGGATCTGCGCGCCGTCGAGCCAGACGTGGCCGCTGGCGGGCGTCATCAGGCGACTGAGGGTGCGCAATAGCGTCGACTTGCCGCAGCCGTTGGGGCCGATAATGGCGGTGAAGTGACCGTCAGGGATGGTCACGTTCAGCGACTCGGCGATGGTCTTGTTCCCGTAGGCCAGGGTTAACTGCTCGCCGCGCAAACGGGAGGGGACAGCACTCATTTTTTGCGGGACTCCTGAATCAACAATGCAATAAGGTAAATACCGCCGAGGCTGACGGTTAACACGCCAACCGGCAGCTGCCACGGCATAAACAGCCGTTGGGCGCCGTAATCGGCCAGCGCCAGCAGCAGCGCGCCGCACAGGGCCGACTGGGTCAGTCCCCAGCGGGCCGTGCCGCTCAGGCGGCGGGCGATATGCGGCGCCACCAGCGCGATAAATGAGATCGGCCCGGCCAGCGCCGTCGAGGCGGCGGTGAGCACCACCGCCACCAGCATCAGCAGCAGGCGCGAACGCTCGACCTGCACCCCCAGCGCGCAGGCGGTATCGTCGCCCATCTCCAGCAGCCGCATCCGGCGAACCAGCAGGGCGCTGCCCACCAGCATCAACAGGATCAGCGGCGCCGACGGCCAGGTTTTACCCCAGGTCAGGCCGTTAAGCGATCCGGCGTTCCACAGGCCCGCAGAAAGGGCGGTCTCCAGCGAGGCGCGCAGCAGCAGCCAGGTGTTGAATGCCACCAGCATGGCGCGCACGCCGATGCCGATAATGATCAGGCGGAAGGTTTCGATCCCGTTGCGCCAGGCCAGCAGCCAGACCACCAGCGAGGTCAGCACCCCGCCGGCCATCGCCGCCAGGGCGAACGCCGTCAGGTTCTGGCCGAAGAGGACCATTGCCACCAGCACGCCGCTCCAGGCGCCGGTGTTAAAGCCCATCACGTCCGGGCTGCCGAGCGGGTTACGGGTCAGCGACTGGAAAATGGCGCCGCTGACGCCGAGCGCGGCGCCGATGAGCAGCGCCATTAACACCCGCGGCAGCCGCCATTCGTTCACCACCATCGCGACGTTGCGCGGCGCATCGCCGAACAGCGCCGAGAACACCTGGTCAATCGTCAGGGGCACCGGGCCTTGCGCCAGCCCGAGCAGGGAAATCAGCAGGCTGGCGGCCATTAGCAGCAGACAGCTGGCTATCAGGCGGCGGGACGGGGCAATCACAGGCCACCTCCCCGCGGCTGGCGGCGCACCAGCCAGATCAGCACCGGCGCGCCGAGAAAGGCGCTCACCACCGATACCCGCAGTTCGCCGGGCACCAGCAGGCGGCCAATCACGTCGGCAAACAGCAGCAGGGCCGGGGTGGCGAGCAGGGTGACCGGCAGCGACCAGCGATGATCGGCCCCCACCAGCCAGCGCGCCATATGCGGCATCATCAGGCCGATAAAGGCGATGGGGCCGACGACGGCGGTGGCGCTGCCGCACAGGACGGTGATGACGATCAGGCCGATCAGCTGGGTGCGGGCGACGCGGCTGCCGAGGGCGGTGGCGGTATCGTTGCCCAGGCTCAGGCTGTTCAGCGCCCGGCTCAGCAGCAGAGCGGCGATCCCCGCCACGACTACCGGCAGCAGGACAATTTTCAGCGTTTGCAGGGTGCGGATATCCAGCGAACCGGCCTGCCAGAAGCGTAGCTGATCGTAGACGTCCGGGTTGAGCAGGGCGATGCCGTTGGACAGCCCCTCGAGTACCGCCGCAAGGGCGACCCCGGCGAGAGTGAGGCGCACCGGGCTCAGCTGACCGCCGCCCTGGCTGCCGGTAAAGGCTACCAGCAGCGAGGCGCAGAGCGCGCCGCAGAACGCCAGCAGCAGCTGCTCCTGCGGGGAAGTGATCCCGAACAGCGCCGCGCCGAGGACGATGGCGAAGCTGGCGCCGGAGTTGACCCCCAGCAGGCCGGGGTCGGCCAGCGGGTTGCGGGTGAGCGTCTGCATCAGCGCGCCGGCGAGGCCGAGGGCGACGCCGGCCAGCAGACCGGCCAGAGTGCGCGGCAGGCGCGCGTCCAGCACGATAGTGCAATCAGCGCTTTGACAGGTTCCGCTGAAGGCGGTGAATACCGTGCCGATCGGCAACGATTTGGCGCCGATGGTCAGGCTAAGCGCGGCGGCTAAGGCGAGTAATAGCAACAATCCGGGCACGGCGACAGAGCGTACCGCGGTCGTAGAAAACGACATAACTGACATCCCTGATATGATAATGATAGTAATTATCGTTATCGATTTTATTCAGCTATGGTAGCATGACCCACAGTAAAAAGGGTATTAAAAATAACGACAAGGCGCTGTAATGAACCGACAATCCTGGCTGCTCAATCTCAGCCTGCTGAAAACTCACCCGGCGTTTCGCGCCGTTTTTATCGCTCGCTTTATCTCTATTCTGTCGCTTGGCCTGCTGGGCGTGGCCATCCCGGTGCAGATCCAGATGATGACCCATTCGACCTGGCAGGTCGGGCTGTCGGTGACGCTGACCGGGGCGTCGATGTTTGTTGGTCTGATGGTGGGGGGCGTGCTGGCTGACCGCTATGAACGTAAACGCCTGATCCTGTTGGCGCGCGGCACCTGCGGCGTGGGCTTTGTCGGCCTGTGTCTGAACGCCCTGTTGCCGGAGCCGTCGCTGGCGGCGATCTACCTGCTGGGGATCTGGGATGGGTTCTTCGCCTCGCTGGGGGTGACAGCGCTGCTGGCGGCGACCCCGGCGCTGGTGGGACGGGAAAACCTGATGCAGGCCGGGGCCATCACTATGTTGACGGTGCGCCTGGGCTCGGTGATTTCGCCGATGATCGGCGGCCTGCTGCTGGCCACCGGCGGCGTGGCCTGGAACTTTGGCCTGGCGGCGGCGGGGACCTTTATCACCACCTTAACCCTGCTGCGTCTGCCGCAGCTGCCGCCGCCTCCGCAGCCGCGCGAGCATCCGCTGCGCTCTCTGCTGGCGGGGCTGACCTTCCTCTGCCGGAGCCCGCTTATCGGCGGGATTGCGCTGCTTGGCGGTCTGCTGACCATGGCCAGCGCGGTGCGGGTGCTCTATCCGGCGCTGGCCGGTAGCTGGCAGATGTCGGCCGGACAGATTGGCCTGTTGTACGCCGCTATTCCGCTCGGTGCGGCGCTGGGGGCGTTGACCAGCGGCCAGCTGGCCCAGACGGTGCGGCCGGGCGCGCTGATGCTGGCGACCACGGTGGGATCGTTTGTCGCCATTGCGCTGTTCAGCCTGATGCCGCACTGGGCGTTGGGCGCGCTGTGCCTGGCGCTGTTTGGCTGGCTGAGCGCTATTAGCTCGCTGCTGCAGTACACCCTGATCCAGACCCAGACGCCGGAACATATGCTCGGGCGGATTAACGGTCTGTGGACCGCGCAAAACGTCACCGGCGACGCCATCGGCGCGGCGCTGCTCGGCGGCTTAGGGGCGGGGTGGACGCCGGCGGCATCCGCCAGCGCCAGCGGCTGGGCGCTGGCGCTTGTCGGTGTGCTGCTGGTTGGGCTGCTACGCGAGCTGCGCCGTTTCCAGCGCCCGGAAATTGTCAACGAAAGTTAAGTAGGGTGCGCTTGCCCGGTGGCGGCTGCGCCTTACCGGGCCTGGGGTACGGCAGGCCGGGGCAAGCTCAGTAGGCCGGGCAAGCGCAGCGCCGCCCGGCAAAGCGTTCAGGCCGCGTTCCCGGCCTGATGCCCGGTGGCGGCTACGCCTTACCGGGCCTACGGTACTGGGGGACGCTGGCATTGTAGGCCGGGCAAGCGCCGCGCCGCCCGGCAAGGTGTTCAGGCCGCGTTCCCGTCCTGATGGCGCAGCCCGCGTTAGCCGAACAGGCTGGAGAGACGCTGGAGCACCAGCAGAGCGCTGTAGTAGTCAAGGCGGAAGGTCTCGGTGCCCAGCGGGTAGACGCGTTTGCCTGCGACCGCCGGGAGATGCGCCAGCAGCGGGTTGGCGTAGATGGCATCCGCATCTTTCTGGTCGCCGGCGAACAGGAACAGGCTCTGGCCGTTCAGACCGGCCGCGAGGTTCTCCCCGCCCAGTTGCACGATATCGTGGCGTTTACCCTGGCTATGGCTGGCGGGCAGGCCGCCCGGCAGCGTCGCCAGGCTAAAGCCCAGCTGTTCGAGCATCTGCCCCTGAGCCGATTCCGGCGTCCAGATATTGGCGCTGTGCGCGGCGGCGGTATAGACCAGGGCGGTCACCGGCTGCGGCGGCAGTTTCATTTTTTCTTTTAACGAAACGAGCTGTTTATTGAAGTCGGCAATGCGCGCGCTGGCCTGTTGTTCATGACCGGTGATCTGCCCCAGCTGGGTGAGCAGGGTTTGCCAGCTTTTATCGTCATAGTTGATGACCAGCGTCGGGGCGATGGTTTTAAGCTGATCGTACAGCGGCAGGGCGGAGTCGCCGCCGGTCGCGCTCACCAGGATCAGATCCGGCATCTGGGCGGCCACCGCTTCGGCGCTTGGTTCGCCGATGTACAGCCGCGCCAGCTTGCGGGCTTTGGCAACCTCGCTCCACTGGCGCAGAAAGCCCTGGCTATCGGCGACGCGGTTGTTCGGCGTGGTCGCGCCGCTGGCGACCACCGGAGCGTCAATCGCCAGCAGCGAACCGGTAAGCGTCACGCTGGTGGAGACAATGCGCAGCGGCTGACTCGGCAGGGTATGCGTCCCGTAGCTGTCGGTGACCTGGCGCGGCCAGTCCGCCGCCTGGGCTGAGGTAATTCCTAAAAGCAACAGCATGCCGGTCAGCGCACCGCGGCGGCAGAAAGAAAAGAAGTTCACGTCATCGCATCCTGATTTGAAAGGTGATAAATGCGTCTCATTTTCAACTTTGTGTCAGCAGGATGCAAGCCAAAGTGGCGGCGCCATGACGTAACGCGGTTGACATGGCGGGCAATACCTTTTAGGTTAGCCAACCAAAATATAAATGATAATTATTCTTAATATCTTTATCGTTTTTGGAGGATGATATGGAAACGTCACTGGCTGAGGATGTAAAGAAACCGACCCGGACCCTGTCGCCGGACAGCTTCTTCTTTATGTCGCCGTACCGCAGTTTTACCACTTCAGGCTGCTTCCGTCGCTTCTCACAGCCCGCCGTTGGCGGCGATGCGCTGAACGGCGAGTTCCAGCAGCAGATGGCGGCCGCCTTTGCCGAGGCCCGGGCGGCGGGGATCCGCAAGCCGGTGATGGTCGGGGCTATCCCGTTCGACACCTGTCAGCCTTCCGAGCTCTATATCCCCGAGCGCTGGGAAGCGTTCTCTCGCCCGGAAAAGCAGCGTTCCGCCCGCTATGCCGCGCCGCTGGAGGCGATGGAGGTGGTGGAGCGTCGGGAGATCCCGGAGCAGGACGCGTTTTTAGCCATGGTGGAACGCGCCGCCGCGCTGACCGCCACCCCGGAAGTCGACAAAGTGGTGCTATCAAGGCTTATCGATATTACCACCCGCGACCGCGTCGACAGCGGCGCGCTGATGGAGCGACTGATCGCCCAGAACCCCGCCAGCTTTAACTTCCACGTGCCGCTCTCCGACGGCGGCGTGCTGCTGGGCGCCAGCCCGGAGCTGCTGCTGCGTAAAGAAGGACAGCACTTCAGCTCTCTGCCGCTGGCCGGCTCCGCCCGTCGCCAGCCGGACGATGTGCTGGACCGGGAAGCAGGCAACAGGCTGTTGGCCTCCGGCAAAGATCGCCACGAGCACGAGCTGGTGACCCAGGCGATGAAGAGCGTGCTGGGCCCGCGCAGCAGTCAGCTGTCGCTACCGGAGTCGCCGCAGCTGATTACCACCCCGACGCTCTGGCATCTGGCGACGCCGATCGCAGGCACCGCGCTGGCGGAAGAAAACGCCATGTCGCTGGCCTGTCTGCTGCACCCGACGCCGGCGCTGAGCGGTTTCCCGCATCAGGCGGCGAAGCGCCTGATTGCTGAACTGGAACCCTTCGATCGCCAGCTGTTCGGCGGCATCGTCGGCTGGTGCGATGACGAAGGCAACGGCGAGTGGGTGGTGACTATCCGCTGCGCGCGTCTGCAGCAGCGTACGCTGCGCCTGTTTGCCGGCGCGGGCATTGTTCCGGCCTCCTCGCCGCTGGGCGAATGGCGCGAAACCGGCGTCAAACTGACCACCATGCTTAACGTATTTGGCTTGAACTAAGAGGCAAGGATGATTGCATTTACCCGTTGGCCGGAAGAGTTTGCGGCCCGCTATCGTCAAAAAGGCTACTGGCAGGATCTGCCGTTAACCAATCTGATCACCCGTCACGCGGAAAACGACGCCGTGGCGATTATCGATGGCGAGCGGCAGATTAGCTACCGCCAGTTTAACCAGCTGGTGGACAACCTCGCCTGCTCGCTGCAGCGCCAGGGACTGAAGCGCGGGGAGACCGCGCTGGTGCAGTTGGGCAATGTCGCCGAGTTTTACATGACCTTCTTTGCGCTGCTGCGCATCGGCGTCGCGCCAGTGAACGCTTTGTTCAGCCACCAGCGCAGCGAACTTAACGCCTACGCTGCGCAGATTAAACCGGCGCTGCTGATTGCCGATCGCGAGCACGCGCTGTTTGCTGACGATAGCTTTCTCCACGCGTTTATCGCGGAACATCCTTCCCTGCGCGTCGCACTGTTGCGTAACGACGGCGGCGAGCGCGATCTGGCGACGGAGATTAACCGCCCGGCGGATAACTTTATCGCCAATCCAACCCCTGCCGACGAAGTGGCCTTTTTCCAGCTCTCCGGCGGCAGCACCGGGACGCCGAAGCTTATCCCACGCACCCATAACGATTACGACTACAGTATCCGCCGCAGCAACGAGATCTGTGGGATTAACGCTGAAACGCGCTACCTCAACGCGCTGCCGGCGGCGCATAACTATGCGATGAGTTCCCCGGGTTCGCTCGGCGTCTTCCTCGCCGGCGGGCGGGTGATCCTCGCCGCCGACCCGAGCGCCACGCTCTGTTTCCCGCTGATTGAACAACATCAGATCAACGTTGCCTCGCTGGTGCCGCCGGCGGTCAGCCTGTGGCTGCAGGCGATTCACGAATGGGGCAGCAACGCCCAGTTGCAATCGCTGCAGCTGTTGCAGGTCGGCGGCGCGCGCCTGTCAGCGACCCTCGCCGCGCGCATTCCGGCGGAAATCGGCTGCCAGCTGCAGCAGGTGTTCGGCATGGCGGAGGGGCTGGTGAATTACACCCGCCTTAACGATAGCCCGGAGCGGATCATCAATACCCAGGGCTGTCCGATGTGCCCGGACGATGAAGTGTGGGTAGCGGATGCCGACGGCAACCCGCTGCCGCGCGGCGAAGTGGGCCGCCTGATGACCCGCGGGCCGTACACTTTCCGCGGCTACTACAACAGCCCGCAGCATAACGCGGAAGCCTTTGACGCCGAGGGGTTTTATTGCTCCGGCGATCTGATTTCGATCGACGAAGATGGGTATATCACCGTCCAGGGCCGGGAAAAAGATCAGATCAACCGCGGCGGCGAGAAGATCGCCGCTGAAGAGATCGAAAACCTGCTGCTGCGCCATGAGGCGGTTATCCACGCCGCGCTGGTCAGCATCGAAGACAATCTGCTGGGCGAGAAAAGCTGCGCTTATCTGGTGGTGACCTCGCCGCTGCGCGCCGTCGCCGTGCGCCGCTTCCTGCGCGAGCAGGGGGTGGCGGAATTTAAACTGCCGGACCGCGTGGAGTGCGTTGCCGCGCTGCCGCTGACGCCGGTGGGCAAAGTCGATAAAAAACAATTACGTCAGTGGCTGGCCGAAGGCAAGCTGGGCTGAAGGAGAACAGATAATGGCAATCCCTAAATTACAGGCATATGCGCTGCCGGAAGCCAGCGATATCCCGGCGAACAAGGTCAACTGGGCCTTTGAGCCGTCGCGCGCCGCGCTGCTGATCCACGATATGCAGGAGTATTTCCTCAACTTCTGGGGCGAAAACAGCGCGATGATGGAGAAAGTGGTGGCTAATATCGCCGCCCTGCGCGACTTCTGCAAACAGAACGGCATTCCGGTGTACTACACCGCCCAGCCGAAAGAGCAGAGCGATGAAGACCGCGCCCTGCTGAATGATATGTGGGGGCCGGGTCTGACCCGCTCGCCGGAGCAGCAGCAGGTGATTGCCGCGCTGGCGCCGGATGAAGACGATACCGTGCTGGTGAAATGGCGCTACAGCGCGTTTCATCGCTCGCCGCTGGAGGAGATGCTGAAAGAGACCGGTCGCGACCAGCTGATCATCACCGGCGTTTACGCCCATATCGGCTGCATGACCACCGCCACCGATGCTTTCATGCGCGATATCAAACCGTTCTTTGTCGCCGACGCGCTGGCAGATTTCAGCCGTGAAGAGCACCTGATGGCGCTGAAATACGTCGCTGGCCGCTCCGGCCGCGTGGTGATGACCGAAGAGCTGCTACCGCTCCCAGCCTCCAAAGCGGCGCTGCGCGCGCTGATCCTGCCGCTGCTCGACGAATCCGATGAACCGCTGGATGATGAAAACCTGATCGATTACGGTCTGGATTCGGTGCGGATGATGGCCCTGGCCGCCCGCTGGCGCAAAGTGCACGGCGATATCGACTTCGTGATGCTGGCGAAAAACCCGACCATCGACGCCTGGTGGGCGCTGCTCACCCGCGAGGTGCACTAATGGCGGCGCTGGATTTTCGCGGTCAGACCGTGTGGGTGACCGGCGCAGGTAAAGGGATTGGCTATGCCACCGCGCTGGCTTTCGTCGAGGCCGGGGCCAACGTCACCGGGCTCGACCTCGCCTTTGACGGCGAAAGCTACCCGTTTGCCACCGAAACGCTGGACGTCGCCGATGCCGACCAGGTACGCGAGGCATGCAGCCGGCTGTTGGCGAACACCGAGCGTTTAGATGTGCTGGTGAACGCCGCCGGGATCCTGCGCATGGGCGCTACCGACCAGCTGAGCGCGGAAGACTGGCAGCAGACCTTCGCGGTCAACGTCGGCGGGGCGTTCAACCTGTTTCAGCAGACGATGGCCCAGTTCCGCCGTCAGCGGGGCGGGGCGATCGTCACCGTCGCCTCCGATGCCGCGCACACGCCGCGCATCGGCATGAGCGCCTATGGCGCCTCGAAGGCGGCGCTGAAAAGCCTGGCGCTGACCGTCGGGCTTGAGCTGGCGGGCTGCGGGGTGCGCTGTAATCTGGTGTCGCCGGGCTCCACCGATACCGATATGCAGCGCACCCTGTGGGTCAGCGACGATGCAGAGCAGCAGCGGATCCGCGGCTTCGGCGAGCAGTTTAAGCTCGGCATCCCGCTGGGTAAAATCGCCCGCCCGCAGGAGATCGCCAATACCATTCTGTTCCTCGCCTCTTCTCACGCCAGCCATATCACCCTGCAGGATATCGTGGTTGATGGCGGCTCGACGCTGGGGGCGTAAATGGCCTGGAAGCGAGAGCTTACGCTGGCGGCGCTGAACGCCAGCAGCGAAAATACCATGGTGGCGCATCTTGGCATCATCTACACCCGACTGGAAGAGGGGCTGCTGGAGGCGGAGATGCCGGTGGATGCGCGCACGCATCAGCCGTTTGGCCTGCTGCACGGCGGCGCTTCCGCGGCGCTGGCGGAGACGCTGGGCTCGATGGCCGGTTGGCTGATGACCGAAGAAGGGCAGTGCGTCGTCGGGACTGAGCTTAACGCCAGCCATCACCGGGCCGTCTCCAGCGGGAAAGTGCGCGGCGAGTGCCGTCCGCTGCATCTTGGCCGCCAGAGCCAGAGCTGGGAGATTGTGGTGTATGACGAGAAGGGGCGGCGCTGTTGCACCTGTCGTCTGGGCACCGCGGTGCTGGGCTAAGAAGCCGCTGTTTCCCCGGCTTGCGCTACGCTTAGCCGGGCTACGTATCGGCGCAATGGGGTAGCCCGGATAAGGCGCAGCGCGCCGCCA
>NZ_GL882701.1:0-10221 GCF_000195655.1 Klebsiella sp. MS 92-3 | reverse complement strand
AAGCTGTTCGGAGATGGAGGGTCAAGATCAGGGTGACCTGCGCCATGATGTTATCCGAGCCCTGTTTCCTAATCACTACACCGGTATTTGATTACCCAGGTCAACTTCAGGCTGTTACAGGGACGGCAACCGTGTCAGCACATCCTTGAGATAGGCATACGGATCGTGCCCATTATTACGGGCCGACTGGATCAAACTCATGATCGCAGCAGCGCGCTTGAGTATGCGAACCCACGCCGAGCATTTGAGAAGGCAACGGGATGAACGCTGGCTGGATAGCCGTGGTTTTCTGGGTAGGCAGCCGAATCCATTTGTGGTCGAGGTTGGCATTGAGGCTGTAGCCCAAGGCGATGTTTGCGATGGAGGCACCGGGTTCAGAACACTCCTGAATGACCTGAGCCTTGAAAGATTTGCTGTAGGTACGGCGCTGAGGGCGCATGGAAAATCCGCTTGATGGGCCATGGCCTTCGGCGGCGGTGTCGGGAAGGTGTGTTGGCCGGACGGATACTGTTGAACTACGTTGTCTGGGGCAACGGAAGTGTTTCGGCCCGACTCTGGAACGCGATCCGCAGCGACGACTGGGCAATTCCGCACGTTAGCCTGAGCAGCCTCGGGGAAATCGTCGTCTGGGCGCGCCCAGACGAGTTTCCGCCAAGGAACATGCAGACGAGCAAGGGGCTGCGGGCACTCGGCTACAACGTGAGGATCGGTGTTTGATCGAGGCGCCTGTGGTACACGCAGGCTGACGAGCCAGGCGCTGTCCATTGCCTGATCAGACCGCCCCGCTGCGCCTTGCCTGAGCAGTTGACCTGCATCAATGGGGCGGGAGAACGCTGTACATTGACTCTTGAAGGCTGTCATGGTAAGCGTAATATCTTACAAAGTATTACAAGGATTTCCTTGGCCGGAACCGCAAAGCGACGCGATTGGAGAGGGTGAGATGAAAGCGCACCTACAGGGATGAAAGCGCACCTACAGGTGATTTTCACGCTCGATGAATTGGCTGCGTACTTGAAAGTCGGCAAGCGGACGCTTTATCGGCTCGCCGCGCACGGGGAAATTCCGGCTTTCAAGGTGGGCGGGACGTGGCGGTTTCCTCAAAGTGAAATCGATCAGTGGATCAATGATCAGACCCGAGCCGCAGCAAAGAAGGAGGTGATGCGCAAGCGTGAACAGCAGAAGTCATCCGAGCAGCCCGTGTCGCCTGGGCGCACTGCCCGTCACAGCAGGCAAAGGGCTTGAGTAACTCGTTTTCCAATTTTTCTGGAGGTATGACATGGACATCGATTTCAAGAAGTTGGCTCCCTGGAACTGGTTCAAGAACGAGCAGCAAGAGCAGCAGACCGTCTCTTCCCTGCCGGTGCAGCGCAATGACCTGCCAGCGGCGAGCGGGCCAGTCAGCCCGATCCTGCAACTGCATCGGGAAATCGACCGGCTGTTCGATGACGCATTCCGGGGCTTCGGTTTTCCGGCGTTGAACATGCCGCAGTGGCCATCCGATTGGTCGGGCATGCTGAAGCCGGCCCTGGACATCCAGGAAACCGACAAGCAGTACAAGATTGCCCTGGAAGTGCCCGGTGTCGAGGAGAAGGACATCCAGATCACTCTCGACAACGACGTGCTGATGGTGCGTGGCGAGAAGCGCCAGGAACAGGAGAAGAAGGAAGGTGGCTTCCACCGTGTGGAGCGCTCCTACGGCAGCTTTCAGCGTGCCTTGAACCTGCCTGACGACGCCAACCAGGATTCGATCAAAGCATCGTTCAAGAACGGGGTGCTCACGGTCACGATCGACAAGCGCGAGGTCAGCGCGCCGAAGCAGGGACGCTCGATCCCGATCAACGGCTGACGTCGCCGGCTCGTTCGTCACAAGAAAAACCCGGCACGAGACGAGGAGTCGCGGTTCGCGATGCCTCGTCGCCTCAACCTTGTCAACCTTGTCAACCTTCTCAGGAGCATCAGCATGGCCAGAAAACAATGCCAGGTCTGCGGCCAACCCGCCACCGTGCGGGTGGAAGCCAATCTCAACGGTCGTCACAGCACCATGCTGTTGTGCGACGACCATTACCGGCAATTAGTGCGCCAGCAAAAGCGCACCGTTTCGCCGCTGGAAGCCTTGTTCGGCTCGCGCAGCGGCCTGTTCGAGGACTTCCTCGGCAGTGACTTCTTCCGCATCGGCGACGACGCGACGCCAGTTGCCGCCGATACCGATGACGTGGTCGATGCCTCGTTTGGCGAGCCCGCCGCCGCAGGTTCGGGTGCGCCGCGCCGTCGCGGCAGTGGGCTGGCCAGCCGCATCAGCGAACAGTCGGAAGCCTTGCTGCAGGAGGCCGCCAAACACGCTGCCGAATTTGGCCGCTCCGAGGTGGATACCGAACATCTGCTGCTGGCGCTGGCCGACAGCGACGTGGTCAAGACCATCCTGGGTCAGTTCAAGATCAAGGTCGATGACCTCAAGCGGCAGATCGAGTCTGAGGCCAAGCGCGGGGACAAGCCCTTCGAGGGCGAGATCGGCGTGTCGCCGCGCGTGAAGGATGCGCTCAGCCGCGCCTTCGTGGCCTCCAATGAACTCGGCCATTCTTATGTCGGTCCAGAGCATTTCCTGATCGGTCTGGCTGAGGAAGGCGAAGGGCTGGCCGCCAACCTGCTGCGCCGCTACGGCCTGACGCCGCAGGCGCTGCGCCAACAGGTCAGCAAGGTGGTCGGCAAGGGCGCCGAGGATGGCCGCGCTGAGACGCCGACCAACACGCCAGAACTCGACAAGTACTCGCGCGACCTGACCAAGATGGCGCGCGACGGCAAGCTCGACCCGGTGATCGGCCGCGCGCAGGAGATCGAAACCACCATCGAGGTGCTGGCCCGGCGCAAGAAGAACAACCCGGTGCTGATCGGCGAGCCGGGTGTGGGCAAGACCGCCATCGTCGAAGGGCTGGCGCAGCGCATGGTGGCGGGTGAAGTGCCCGAGACCTTGCGCGACAAGCGCCTGGTGGAACTCAACATCAACGCCATGGTGGCCGGCGCCAAATATCGCGGCGAGTTCGAGGAGCGCGTGCAGAAGGTGCTGAAGGAGGTGACCGAGCACCAGGGCGAGCTGATTTTGTTCATCGACGAGGTGCACACCATCGTCGGTGCCGGCCAGGGCGGTGGCGAAGGCGGGCTGGACGTGGCCAACGTGTTCAAACCGATGATGGCGCGCGGTGAACTCAACCTGATCGGCGCCACGACGCTGAACGAGTACCAGAAATACATCGAGAAGGATGCCGCACTGGAGCGGCGCTTCCAGCCGGTGACGGTACCCGAGCCGACGGTGGCCCAGGCCATCATGATTCTGCGCGGCCTGCGCGACACCTTCGAGGCGCACCACAAGGTCAGCATCTCCGAGGACGCGATCATCGCGGCGGCCGAGTTGTCCGACCGCTACATCACGGCGCGCTTCCTGCCGGACAAGGCGATCGACTTGCTCGACCAGGCGGCCGCGCGCGTGAAGCTGTCGGCCACGGCCCGGCCGGTGGCCGTGCAGGAGCTGGAGTCCGAACTGCACCAGCTGCGGCGTGAACAGGATTACGTGGCCGCGCGCAAGCAGTACGACCAGGCCGCCGAGCTCGGGAAGCGCATCGAAGCCAAGGAGGCCGAGCTCAAGAAGCTCGTCGAGGACTGGGAGCGGGAGCGGGCCTCCGGCAGTGCCGAGGTCAAGGCGGAACACGTGGCGCAGATCGTCTCGCGCCTGACCGGCATCCCGGTCAACGAGTTGACGGTGGAAGAGCGCGAAAAGCTGCTGCACTTGGAACAACGGCTGCACGAGCGCCTGGTGGGACAAGACGAGGCGGTCCGTGCCGTGGCCGATGCCGTGCGGCTGTCCCGCGCCGGCCTGCGTGAAGGCAGCAAACCGGTGGCTACCTTCCTGTTTCTGGGCCCGACCGGGGTGGGCAAGACCGAGCTCGCCAAGGCATTGGCCGAATCGATCTACGGCGATGAGCACGCCCTGTTGCGCATCGACATGTCGGAATATGGCGAACGCCATACCGTGGCGCGATTGGTGGGCGCGCCTCCGGGCTATGTCGGTTACGACGAAGGCGGTCAGCTCACCGAGAAGGTGCGGCGCAAGCCCTACAGCGTGCTGCTGCTCGACGAGATCGAGAAGGCACACCCTGACGTATACAACATCCTGCTGCAAGTGTTCGACGACGGTCGCCTCACCGACGGCAAGGGCCGGGTGGTGGATTTCACCAACACCATCATCATCGCCACGTCCAACCTGGGTTCGGACATCATCCAGCGACGGCTGAAGGCGCGCGGGGCGGCCGGCGAGGAGTACGAAAAGACCAAGGCCGGAGTCATGGACGTGCTGCGCGGCCATTTCCGGCCCGAGTTCCTCAACCGCATCGACGAGATCATCGTCTTCCATGCGCTGGGCAAGGAGGAGATCCGCCACATCGTCGGCCTGCAGCTCGATCGCGTGGCGCGCAGCGCCGCCAGCCAGGGCGTGACGCTCACTTTCGATCAGACGCTGATCGACCATTTCGCGGAAGAAGGCTACAAGCCCGAGTTCGGTGCGCGTGAACTCAAGCGCCTGATCCGCAGCGAGCTGGAAACTGCGCTGGCGCGCGAGATGCTCGGCGGCGGCATCGGCAAGGGCGATCACGCCAGCGCACGCTGGGACGACAAGGCCGAACGCGTGGTGTTCGAACGCAAAGAGCCACCGCAGACCCCGGCCGAGCCGGAGCAGCCGGATGCCGCGAAGGCGAGCGACGCATCTTGATGGCGGGCGAGGCTGCCGTGTCCGACCCCATCGGCCTGGCACTGGCATGGGCAGCCTCCCTGGCCTCGATCGCGGTGGCGGTCGTGGCCGCAGGTCACGCGGGCGTCTACAAGCGTGATGAGCAGTCGGCCACGCCGTGGGGACTGCTCATCAGCGGCGGCACTGCCCTCCCGCTCGCTGGCCATCCGTTCGCGTGACGGCGCGGCCCATCTGTTCACCTGATCCTCTGGCAACTCGACTTTCGAGGAACAAGGCCCATGGCTGGGTGACGCGGGCAGGCAACTGATAGTCGGTACTCTGTTCGACATCTCTTCTCGCAAGGAAATAGAGCAGCAGTTGCTGCGTATGGTGATCACCGACCCCTTTGCTTCACGGTTGAGGGAACATGTTCGCGCAACCGACATGGCTGCCCGGATTGGGGGGAGGAATTCGCTGTGTTGTTGGAAGCGGCATCGATAGAAGGCGCCCAAGTATGGGCGGAGCGATTTCGTCAGGACACTGCGGCGACAGCGGTGGTGTGTGGAGAGGTGTCGATCAGCTATAGCGCCAGCATGGGGGGGGCTCTCCTTGACCCCCGTTTGCACTCTGTCGAGCAGGTGATGCTGCAGGCGGACAGCGCGCTCTACCAGGCAAAAAAGACAAGGGTGCAACCAAGTTGTGGGCGCACAAGTATTTCAGAATTGAGAGGAGTGGCGATGAAGGAAAAGCAAGCAGACCCGATCAAAACATTTCGCGCCCAATGGGCAGTGATGACGTTCTACGAGCGCTTTGAACAGGTGATCGCGCTCGCGCTGTCCGCAATCATTGCCGTTATCATCGTGGTCTCGCTGCTGCAGCTGATCTCGATCGTCTTCAGCCTGCTGATCATTGATGCATTCAATCCGCTCGATCACAAGGTCTTCCAGACCGTGTTCGGCATGATCATGACGCTGCTCATTGCCATGGAGTTCAAGCATTCCATCGTGAGGGTGGCCTTGCGGCGCGACAGCATCATCCAGGTCAAGACGGTGATCCTGATCGGGCTGATCGCCCTGGCGCGTAAATTCGTGATCCTCGACCCGGAGACCGGCCCCGCCAAGGTCGCGGCGCTTGCAGGCGCGACACTGGCCCTCGGGGCGACTTACTGGCTGCTGCGCGAGCGCGATGACCGGACAGCCGGGGAAAGCTCAGATGATCAGTCGTGATCTGCGCCACGCGCAGAATGTCGGCGCGCGGCATCGCTGGCACAATCGCCTGCAAACCGTGCTGTTGGTGCTGACCCTGCTCGGAATTGCCGCCGTCGCTGGCAGCCTGCTGTTGGGTGACGGCGGGCTTTGGCTGGCGCTTGCGGCTGCGGGGTTCACCCTGCTGCTTGAACCGGCGGCCGCCTCCGGGCTGACCTTGCGGCTGTATGGCGCACGCCCCCTGCACCCGGATGAAGCGCCCGATCTTTGGGCTGTGTTGCGCGAACTGGCGGCGCGGGCCGGGCTGCCTACCGTGCCGGTACCGCACTACGTGCCCAGCGGGGTCGTCAACGCCTTCGCCACCGGTTCGAAGCATCACGCGGCCATCGCGCTGACCGACGGCCTGCTGCGTAGCCTCACGCCCCGCGAGTTGACCGGCGTGCTCGGCCACGAAATCGCGCATATTGCGAACGAGGATTTGCGTGTCATGGGCTTGGCCGATTCCATCAGCCGGCTCACCCATCTTCTGGCCTTGTTGGGGCAGCTTGCGATCGTGCTCAGTTTGCCAACGCTATTGCTTGGAGTCACGGAAGTCAATTGGCCCGCGTTGCTTCTACTTGCGGTCGCGCCACAGCTGGCCTTGCTGGCTCAGTTGGGCTTGTCCAGGGTGCGCGAATTCGACGCCGACCGGCTCGCTGCCGAATTGACCGGCGACCCGCACGGGCTGGCCTCAGCGCTCGCCAAGATCGAGCGGGTGAGCCGCTCCTGGCGCGCCTGGCTGCTGCCCGGATGGGGCAATCCGGAACCCTCCTGGTTGCGCACGCATCCAGCGACGGCTGAACGCATTGAGCGCTTGCTAGAACTAGCTCCGCCGCCCGCGATGCCGCCGTTTCCATCGGCCCGTTTCGACCCCGAAGTGACCGTATCACCACGTCCGCCACGCTGGCGCACTGGCGGCCTTTGGCGCTGATTTCAACATGGAGAATGACGTGACCTACCCGACCCCTACAGCCGCCCGGAGCCGGATCGATTCATCCGGCGCTGGCTCGTCATCACTGGCTGCATCGCCGCACTCATGCTGCTGTGGCAGTTCCTGCCCGCCATCGAAGCCTGGTTCAGTCCCCACGAAACAAATGCTTCAGCCCGGAAGAGAGGTCTCAGGCCGTCCGGGAGCTCTGTAACCGACGTGGAACCGCGCGTAAAGTTGCACAAAGCATAGGCGTCAGCGTCCCGGTCCTGTACAAATGGAAGAAAGACCTTATCAGTGACGAGGCTTATCAATCCATGCGCAAACGAAAGTCAGCCCCTCAGGATAAAAATCAGGATGCTTTACTCGGTGAAATCCAGCGTCTCAGGAAGCAGGTTCATCAGCTGCAGCTCGAACGTGACATACTGACAAAGGCGAATGAACTGATAAAAAAAGATCTGGGCGTCAGCTTTCTGAAACTGAAAAACAGGGAGAAAACCCTGATAGTTGATGCCCTTAAGAAAAAGTACCCCGTTGCTGAGTTGCTAAGCGTTCTGCAACTTGCCCGCAGCTGTTATTTTTACCAAAACGTCTGTACGATAAGTATGCGGAAATACGCGTGATCATGGCCGATATCTTTGAGGAGAATTACCGCTGTTACGACTATCGGCGCCTTCACGCGATGCTTCGCGGTAACAACAGGGTTATTTCTGAAAAGGTTGTCCGCAGACTGATGGCAGAAGAGCAGCTCGTTGTTAAGCGCACCAGGCGACGACGATACAACTCTTACTGTGGCGAAATCGGCCCGGCACCGGAAAATTTACTCGCCCGGGATTTTAGTTCCTGCAGGCCAAATGAGAAGTGGCTGACCGATATTACGGAGTTCCAGCTTCCGGCTGGAAAAGTCTATCTGTCGCCGGTTATCGACTGCTTTGATGGCCTGGTTGTAAGCTGGTCGATAGGAACACGCCCGGACGCGACGCTGGTGAATACGATGCTCGATGACGCACTCGATACGCTCAACGAACATGATAAACCAGTGATACACAGCGATCGTGGTGGCCATTACCGGTGGCCGGGCTGGCTCGAGCGTATCAACACCTCCGGACTTATAAGGTCCATGTCGCGCAAAGGATGCTCGTCGGATAATGCTGCGTGTGAAGGCTTCTTCGGGCGTATCAAAAACGAAATGTTCTATGGCAGAGACTGGGCGGGTATCACGCTGGAAAAATTTATCTGCTTCCTGGACAGGTACATACGCTGGTATAACGAGAAACGTATCAAGCTATCATTAGGTGCAATGAGTCCTGTGAAGTACCGGCAGCATCTTGGGATCACAACATAACAGTCCAGGAAAACATCCGCAGCCCCCTAATAGACATTAGCATTGAGCCCCTACAATACATGTTATTGCAAGCTTAAAATGTCACCAAATTCAGCCAGTTAGAAATGTCACCTTAAGAGATGTGAAGAGAGAGAAGTTGGTTTATGTCAGAGGAAAGCAGGCATGAATGACGTCCATGCCTGTGATGAGAGGCTATACCAATAAGCTGTTATTCCCCTTTTTTATGGTCGTGTTCCTTCAGTCCGGGATGCTTTGGCTTGTTTTCCGGAGTGACACGCCTTCTTTTATCTTCTTTGCCAGTTGATTCAGCAATCGGCTTTGGGCCAGGTTTAATACCCATAAAAATCTCCTTGAGTGACAAACAGATTCATATTTACGAACTGTGGCAGTAATGCCAAATATGAAATGAGGGTTCATGGTTATAAAACCAACTGACGTGTTTTCAGAAGCTTGCACTCCATCACACTGCTAAAGGTAAAAAAACAGAACAGAGCAGGGGGCTAGCGTTTCAGACTGGCTCGGAACTCTTCAGGATTAGCCAGTACGGGGTTGATGGCTCTGAGTTGCTCCTGAACCCGGGCTTGTGCACGTCGTTTGGGCATTTTTTTACTCCTATCTCGCTTTCCCTCTCGATCCAATTCATCCATCTTGTCCTGAGCCAGTTTCAGTACAGCACCGAGCCGTTTGTTATCAACGATTTGCCCCTGGTCGATGCATTCCAGTTTATCGAAGACCTGATAATTGAGTGATCGGTAGCCATATTTAAACGCCAGCGTACCATTTGGGTAGTCGTAAACTGTGATTTTTTCACCTGCAATTCTGGTATTTTCTTCCGTAGGTTCAACGAGATATATCATCTTATCGTAACGGAAAGTCAGTGTTTTCGAGAGTTTTCGTGATTCCTGCCAAGCAAAGATATCATCCAGATCTTCAGAGCTTTCAAGCACCGGTCGATGCAGGTCTTTGGGATATTTTGCTGGTCTGGCAAAACGACGATTGAAGTCAATAATGAAGGAATCCAGCCAGGCATTGGCATCCTCGATGCTGCTGATGCCTTCAAGCCGCATTTCTTTGATAAGTCGATCCTGAAGAGTCTGGTTTGCGCGCTCAACGCGACCTTTAGCTTGCGGGCTGTTGGCGCATATCAACTCGATCCCCAGTTCGGAAAGCACCCGGCCGAACTGAGTGATTCCAGTTGTGGTAGTGCCACCATTATTGACCCTGAAAATGCCGTGCTTATCGCTGTAGAACGCCAGTGGTTTGCCATGCTGTTCAAGATACGCGCGGGTGGCCATCATGTAATCAAAGGCTGATTCAGTCTCGCCGAAACGGAGGTGCATCAGGCGCCCAGTAGCATCATCAATGAAGACGAGCAGGCAGCATTTGGGGGCACGTCCTTCAAACCAGTCATGCGGGGAACCATCGATCTGAACAAGTTCTCCAAGGCAGTCACGCCGGTATCTGGGTTGATGAACACGTGGCCTGCGACGTGAGTATGGGACCCAGAGTCCATCAGCCGTCATCCATTTTCTCAGTGTTTCAACAGACACCGTGATGTTATGGCGTTCGCGCAATTTTTCTGCGGCCAGCGTTGGTCCAAAGTCGCTGTAATGATCGTGAAGTAAAGAAAGTACACGCAGCTTCAGTGACTCAGGAAGTCTGTGATTACCGGGGCGTCCTCGTCGAAGGTTTGCCAGACCTGCAGCACCAGATTCACGAAAGCGGTTCATCAAACGCTGTGTCTGACGTTCGGTCAAAGCAAGCTGATGAGCAGCGTCGCGACGGCGCATGCGCTTTTCAACAACTGACTGAATGATGTTGATCCGACTGAGTTCTTTATCTGACATGGTCACAAGCATCCTGATGTCTCCATGGCCTGAGGATTGGATCCTTTATGCCAGAAAAAGTGACATCACTAAATGGGTTAAAAGTGACATCAGAATATTGGAGTTACAATACATGTCAAGGCTCAATTGAAATGTCCGTTATC
>NZ_GL882700.1:0-2955 GCF_000195655.1 Klebsiella sp. MS 92-3 | reverse complement strand
TACTGTCCGGTGTTTCAGGGGGCTACATCAACCGCGATATAAAAGCATAAATGCCCGAGAGAGCATTTATGCTTTTTCGGCGATGAACGGAATTGCGATATGTTGTAGTCAGGTGCTCCCTGGTGGTAGCTAATCACCAGATACAAGGGAAGGGGGAGGTGAGGCAGAGCCTGTCAACATGGAAGCCGGCTGCGTTGGGCTTCAGTACACCATTCAACTTCAGCTGGCGGTTCTGTTTATGGTCGCGATGGCACTCGCCATTTGAGTGCGGAAAACGAAGCTGGCATCTTTTTGATAATCACGTCTGTGGCTGATCAAGCCCGGTTGATACACACTGCAGGCGGCGCGCTATCAAATGAGCATTTCATCTGGCATCCCGTGACGCGTTCGGTCAGAAAATGCAACAGCAGTAAGATATGCCGGACAGTACAAGCAGCAGGTGTGGCTGAATGAATTTCCCTGGCTTTTACTGTAGGAGAACAGGCTGTAGTGGGCGAAGTGATTGTTAAAAGCCATGCTTGATTTATCACCTCGAACATTTTGCCTTATAGCGCAGCATTCACGTGCATGAAAGGAATGACGGTCATAGTGTTGATGTGGGAAGAGGCAGCTATCAAAGATGACGTTATTGAGTACGACATTGCATTTAACATAATATACATTATGCGCACTAATGTTGTAATGGCTCAATAGTAATGTCCGCCTGTGGCTCAATTCAGATGTCCGCGCTATGGTAAGCTTCACTGGTCCGTTTAAACTACCGGGAGGCATATCATGAGCGCAGAAAGCTCAGGAGTGTTTACTTTGAAAGAGATCAACCGGATCAAGATTATACAGGACGTCATTGAACGTCGCATCACAACGCGCCGTGCGGCCGAGCACCTCGGTATCAGCGACAGGCAATGCCGCAGACTTCTTGCCCGTTACCGTGAAGGCGGACCGCTTGGTATGGCCAGCAGACGATGTGGCATGCGTGGTAACCGCCAGTTGCCACCCGGGCTCGCAGATCAGGCTCTGGAACTGATCAAGACGCGTTATGCTGATTTCGGTCCGACTCTGGCGCGTGAAAAGCTCGAAGAACTCCACGGACTGTTTCTTGGCAAAGAAACTGTCCGGCGCATCATGGTGCGGGCTGGCTTATGGGTTCCCCGTAAACAACGTGCCGCAAGGATCCCTCAACCACGGTACCGGCGTCCGTGTACTGGTGAGCTGATACAAATAGATGGCTGTGATCACGACTGGTTTGAAGGCCGTGGCCCGGCCTGCACCGCGCTGGTCTATGTTGATGATGCAACCAGCAAACTGATGGAACTGTTGTTTGTTAAATCGGAGTCCACGTTTTCTTACTTCGAAGCCACGCGGCGCTATATCGATAAGCATGGTAAACCGCTGGCACTGTACAGCGATAAAGCCGGTGTTTTTCGTGTTAACAATAAACACGCCACAGGCGGAGACGGGCATACTCAGTTTGGGCGAGCCATGCATGAACTGAACATCCAGACTATCTGTGCAGAAACCAGTCCCGCCAAAGGGCGTGTAGAACGAGCTCACCTCACTTTACAGGATCGTCTGGTCAAAGAGCTGCGGTTACAGGGCATTTGTTCAATGGAGGCTGCAAATGACTTCGCTGAGGCCTATATGGCTGACTATAACCGCCGTTTTGGCAAAGTACCGCGACATGATTTTGACGTACACCGTGCTGTAGAACATGATGAGGACCTGGGGCTTATTTTCACTGTTCGTGAAAAACGTAAAGTCTCAAAATCGTTGACGATACAATATGATAAAATGTTGTACCTGATTGAAGACAGCGAACTGAGTCGCCGTGCAATAGGTAAATATATCGATGTGTATCACTATCCTGATGGCAGAAAAGAGCTGCGCCTGAACGGTACGCTACTTCCCTACTCTACCTACGACCGACTGTCAGAAATCGACCAGGGCGCGATTGTCGATAACAAGCGTCTTGGCCGAACCCTGGAGTTTATCAGTCTGGTGCAGAGCAAGCGGGATAACACGCGCTCTCAGTCAATTCCCGCTGGAGATGGCCCTTCCCGACGACGGCCAAAGCAGGAAGGGAAGAAATCCCAGCGCTCACTGGATAATGATGACATGCTCGAAGCACTCAAACAGCTTCAGTCACGTTCAGAGGACATTTTTGGTAAAAGAGCCCGCTGATGGTACTCACTGGCCGGACAGTGGTTGCTCACCAGTTGATATTGTCCGGCCAGACCCATGATGTATTATTCATTTCGTTCAGCATCTTTATGTCCTGCTTTTCACGGGCATACTTACCCCATAATGAATGAAAAGAACGAACAATACTGATTAACTGCTTTTTTCTTTGCTCCGGAGATAGGCTGATAAAATAGCAGCACCTGCTGTCAATATTATCCTCAATGAAATTAAAATCAGAGTCTGATGCATATTTTACTGTTAGCATAATATCATTCGACGTTGTTCTCTCAGACTCTGTTAATGCTGATTCTATCAGGTATTCAAAGGCATACATGACAGACAGCTGGTTTTTGTCTGTCTGAATATAACCCATTGAGTTTCTGAGTATTGAGGACTGTACCAGGACCAGAGGCCATAAAAGCTCAACACCATAAAGCTTATATGTATCATGTTGATCATACTGATGTTGCTCAACACGACGATTACCTTCCCGTGCTTTACGAATATCATAGGCAAGGGATAACATAAATCCGTCTTTAACTTTAATCAGTGGGCTTTCATCCACGATGTAATGAATGAGTTCATGTAATTCATTCAGGGCTTCTGAATCTCCCCACAGTATAAAACCTGCATTGTTCGGCGTTAACTCGTATCGAAGCATGGGCTCAATCATCCTGTTGTTTCAGTCGGAGGAAAGTCTATCAGTAAAGAGAATGAGAGATCAAAGTGGTCATTTTAATTGAGCTGGATAACGGACATTTCAATTGAGCCTTGACA
>NZ_GL882699.1:0-2347 GCF_000195655.1 Klebsiella sp. MS 92-3 | reverse complement strand
TCAGTGTCCGGACATGTACGACAACGCGCAGCAAACCGGTTATATCACCGGGCGATCCGGTGACGTGTTCTCGACGTCAGAGCGTATCGACTTTTCTTTGGGCGATATGTGGGTGGTTATGACCGACAGCCTCGGGAATTACCGCGGGCGCTGGCGAGCTTATCCGGTAAGTGGCAAGCCCAAAGCATTCCAGGCTGCAGCCGATACCTTCGATCTGAACATTTATGACCGCAGCACGGTGCAAAACCCAAGCCGGTATTTCATCTCTACCGACTCGGAACTGAACTCCACAATCTGGCGCGTCGATAGCGCCAAACCCAACGGTGACGATACTCAAACCCTCTCACTCACTGAATATTCAGACTCGATTTATTCGTAACACACAGCAGTAATTACCAACCTTCGCGCACACCATCAGATTCACTTCTGAGGGCTTCGTGCGCCTTTTATAGGGCGACATGCACAATGGCAGAAGTACCGTTACCAACTCCAACCGACAACCCGGTACCCAGCACTGATATCCGGGACGCAGTTTATGCTGGCGCCATGCTGGATAAGGTTGTCACCAGTACAGAGCTGAAATACACCGATCGCCTGGGCGGCGAGCACTACACCGTAGACGGGATTAAGGCGGAAGGGGATAAAGTCGTTGAGGAAACCCGGCAGAACCTGATCCCTCTAAGTCGCCAGTATATGACGCTGGCGGCGGCGCAGGCGGATATTGCCAACATCCCGGATGGCGCAACAACCTATATTCGCAGTACAGATGGAAGTTCACTTGCTGATGAATATATTAATAATGGCGGGACGCTGACTGCCACTGGCAGAAAAATGCCGTCACAGGCTGGTGTTGAATCACTGGTAACCATGACTGTTGGGGATCTTCTAAAGCATGACGATGCTGCAGATTTAATATTTCAACTTGTAGATATCCTTGGGTATCGCCAGTTTTACGCACTGACATCTGGAGAGTTCGGGACAATAAAGACGATGGTCAAACCTGATGGCATTGAACTGGAGGGCTATTCACTGACCGTGTCGGATGACAATGGAATATATATCGAAAATATTCTCGGTCAACGTGTCGTATTAGTTGATGAATATGGGAATGTGGCACCAAGGAGTTTGCGCGCTGCGCGAGATGGTTCGTTCGGCACAGATGCGGCAATGGTATCAGGCAATGGCCTTAATTTTAACTCAGGTGGCTCTCGAATTGATATTACAGGTCCTGAGTTTTTAAAGGTCTCTGATTTTCTTGGCCGGTCTAAAACAATTATTGATGCGAGCGGGAATCTGGTCGGCGGCGGTAGCGGTGGTGGTATAACGCTGCAGGACAGAATTAACATTCTGAACGCGGAAAACCTGAGCTATTACAGTAAAGTTCGCAGTCGGTATAACGCTGACATAGAGCGACTGGTGTTCGCTCTGTCGATGATCATCTGGTACGGGCAGTCTCTTTCCACCAACCAGGAAGGTTACCCTGCGCTCAGCAAAACGCCGTACAGCAATCTGGGCAATCTGATGCTGGGAAACTCACCTCGACCAAATACCCGGACAGGGGCAGGATTCACCCCGGTGGGGTCAGCCATCCTCAACCCGCTAAAGGCCGTCGTTCAGTCAGGTGACGGGTCGTATGTGATGAGTGATGCCGCGGTTGCTGCACTGCCTGCCGGGTCAGGTAATGAGGGTGAAGGGGCCGTTGCTGCGGTTAACATGCTGCGCACGCTGTTTCTGCGTCAGGCTGCATTGCTAACTGACCCGTCGCGCCTGCTTGTTCTGGCAAGCTGCGGGGTCAACGGGAGGACCGTTGAGGCTCTGTCCAGGGGGGCCGATCCGGAGCTGTATAATCGCATTCGTGAAGCTGTGTCTAAAATAAAGGCCATCGCGGATGGCGAAAGCAAGACATTCGGCATCGGTGCTTTCTGTTTCCTGCAGGGAGAATGGAATTACAACCCTGGGTACGGCGGCGACTATACGCGGGAGGGCTATAAAGCGAAGGTGCGTCAGCTTTATAGCGATGTGATTGCCGATTTTTGCGCAGGACAGAGACCGCCTGCGATGTTCACCTATCAGACTGGCGGCACTTACACCATTGATACCTATGAGCTGGCGATCGGCATGGCGCAGCTGGATATGGCAACGGAGGGAGGGAACATCTATGGAGTCTGCCCGTCGTATCCATTCCCCAATAAGGATAGCGGGCATCTGACCAGTAACGGTTATCGCTGGATGGACATGTTTTTCGGCAAGGTCATGTTCAGGGTTCTGGTTCTTGGTGAGGGATGGGAGCCGTTACACTGCACAGGCGTTGAAGTTCAGGATGATTACGCACTCCTTAACTATGCAG